>NZ_CBABQS010000007.1:0-97288 GCF_964672035.1 Arcicella sp. | reverse complement strand
GTGCTCAAAACGTAAATTGGGTGTCCCCTTCAATTTCATATTTTGGAGTTGATCTTGATAATCAAGGGAGCAAAGAATGTTTCAGCATCAATAAAACCATTGTCAAGCCAGCGTTCATTTTTCTTGATTTGACTCAAAGAATACATCTTTCCAGGCCGATGGTCAGCAATTTTGCCCAATAAAACGTGCTGACTGGCTCTTAACTTACGAATGTGTTGAATCGTCTCAATGAATTGCCTTGTAATTTTGAGGGATATAGGTTTTTAAGCCGCAGCGTTGGGCCGTCCTGATTCTATATTTCTGCGTTTTCAATAGCCGCTATGATACTGACTGGCGGCTATTTTGTCAAATAATTAGCTCCATTTAATTTTTACTTATAAAAAGTGTTGGTCTAAAAAAGCCTAACCCTAAATTTGTTATAATAAACACTGTATAACCCCTAAATTTGTTCTGGTTTAACCAAATATAACACTGATATCCCAATTTATTTCCCCTTCTTTGCCCCTTTTGAGTTTTCAAACTTTGTCCCCTAAATTTGTCATATTAACGCTTTTACTTTTTATAAGTGCCTGATAAACAATTTATTGAAAAAATAAAATTTTATAATTCTTGAACAATCCCAAGACTTACCGTTTGAAAAATGGATATTCTGTCCGTAAAATCCTCGTTGATTATTATATCGTCCGAGAATCCACGTAATTTTTTCCAAACTTCGGTTAATCCATTCTTAATAATGAATGAGCCTTTTATTTCCACTGTTACATCTGTGTCAGAAGCATTTTTAATTCCATTTTGTACCTTCTTTAATAGATTTTCTCTTGAGTCATCATTTATAGGAAAAACTGTGAATTTATGATCCTTCGTTTGAGTTGCTTCTTTTTTTACATTTACTGATACCAATTCTGCGATTTTATCTAATGAATCAATTCCTTCAACAGGATTTTCTATCTGAGACAATTGCTGAATTTCAGATTTTTTTGCTTTTATTTTCCCCGAGAGAATCTCTTTTTTCAACTTAGGCGATAAAAGATTTAACCCTTCTGCAAATTCAGCATCTCGTTTAATGGTCTTTTCACTCACATTATACTGTTTGGAAAGACGTGCCGAAGTAGATTCTTTTTTGGTAATTGACCCATAAGGGACATTTTGACCCTTATGACTCTCTTCATTATTTTCCTCCAAATCTGCGATAGTATAAGGGACATTTTGACCCTTATGTGCTTGACGATCATATTTTCCTTTGACAAGTTTCTCAGAATTGTATCTTAAACCTCGTAAATATGATGCTTGTTCTGGAATCAAATTCCTTCTACCTAATTGATTATCAATCATATAGTCTCTAACTTCTTTCAAAGAATCGAAAGGTATTAGATGAATCTTGAAATTTAATTTGTGCTTTAAACAAATGCCATAACGATTGTGTCCATCCACCAAAATATAAACGGCTGAGGTTTTCGTAGAAGTGTTGTCCAAGACATTTGCTGTCGTGTGCCAAATTAACAGCGCCTCCCGACAGCCATCTGAAAGAATATTTGTCTCTAATTGATTTAATTCCTCTTCCTGAAGTGGTGGAATAAGGTCACGAAGTTCATCAAGCACTATGATTTGTTGCTTGATTGCTTCATGATTTAAAAGGCTTTGATCTTTGATAATTGAAGTTCCTCCAAAATTACCCATGTATTTTTTTTGCATTTTCTTTTCTATTTATGGGATTAAACATTTGAGCAAAATTCTTTCGCCAAATTCATATAATCAGTTGCCCCATTTGAATTATTATCGTAGTCAAATATATTTATTTGTGATATTTGCGATTCTTTTAAAGCAACGTTAATTCTTATTTGGGTTTGATAAATTTTAAAATTATTCAAGGATTGATGCACGTATTCCATCATATCTCGATGTACTTTCAACCGTTTATCTACCATCGTTAAAACAATCCCTTCAACCACTAATTCAGGGTTGATTCTTTCTCTGACTTGTGAAATCCGCTCAAATAAATTATTGACCCCTTTCATGGCTGATACTTCTGGCTGCAAGGTAACTAAACATCCATTGGAGGCAACTAAGGCGGAATTTGTAAAAATATTGAGGGCGGGTGGACAATCAATTAGTATATAATCGTACAATTCTCGGAGTGGATTGAGTTTATTTTTTAATTGATTAACACCGCCAACCGCTTGCACAAGTTCTAAATCGGCATACGCCAACTCTAAATCACTGGGTGCTAAATGATAATTTTCACCAATTTCTATCACTGGCAAATCTTCATTTTTTAAAAGGGCGTTTACTACTTGTTTTTCGGGATTATCAATACCGAGTGATTGAGATAAATTTCCCTGCGAATCCATATCCACCAACAAAACTTTGAATCCTAATTTTACCAAAGCCTTCCCAAGATTGATGGTGGTAGTAGTTTTTCCAACGCCTCCTTTATGATTTACAATTGAAATGACCCTCGCTTTTTTGTATTGCGATTCGTTGTAACCATACTTGACCAAGATAGGATAAAGTGCATTAAGATGCTTGGCGTTTAAAATTCTATCGCCGCCAAGTGCTTTTGCTAAGGTACTATTGGGTAGTCCAGCTTCTTTTTCAAGAATTGAAATGGATAAGGCAGGATTTCTTCGGAGAAATAAAATTGTTTTGTCGTGAGATAACATAATTCTTATTTTTATTTGTCCTAAAATTAAGGCAATAATTTTATATTGTCAATTATATTGGACAAAAAATTTATTTTTCGAACAAAAATTTTAAACTAAACTCATTAGTGCTACATAAAGCACTTTTTGCAAAATATTCTTGTTAGATTCCTTGAATATGTCAAATAAGTGCCATATATTGCACTTATTTACTTGGTTTTCAATGAACTTATCACAAGAACTTCGAATCAGACGGGAACAATTGGGCGTTACGCAAGAATATTTAGCTGATCTATCGGGCGTAGGGCTCCGAACTATCAAATCTTTCGAGAGCGGAAAAGCCAATCCAAGACTCGAAACGCTCACAAAGCTATCCGAAGTTTTGGGAATGGAATTGGTGTGGATAATCCCTAAAACTAATTTTTAATTTAGCACATAATGAGGCAATTAGCAATCTATAGAAATAATATCTTGGCAGGGAAACTTACGGAAGAAAATCGACAAAGTTATCAGTTTGAATATGATGATAATTATTTTTTATCATCTGATAATCAAGCGATTAGTTTAACATTTCCTATAAGTCAGCGAGTATTCCAAAGCTCCTTTTTATTCCCTTTTTTCTATAATATGTTGAGTGAGGGAGTCAATCGAAAATTACAATGTATACTCTTGAAAATTGATGAAAATGATGATTTTGGACTTTTGGCAGAGACTTCCCAATTTGATACCATCGGAGCAATTACCGTTAAACCTTTAGCCTTATGATTGAACTACAATATTGCCCAGGGACTTTGGCTGAAGGCTTCAAATCATACAGTCCAACGTGTTTGCGGAAAGTATTTCGTAATAAAAAAGTAAGCCATATTTTGCCTTATTCCAAACTGCACGCTAATGATGAAATGGAGGAAATATTTATGGAAAATAGAAAAAGAATTTCTATTTCTGGCGTGCAGGAGAAATTGAGCTTATTGTTAGAAAAAAATCAATTGAGACTTACTCATGAATCGGAACAAGGAGAATATATCCTAAAACCAATTCCGAGAGATTTAAAAAAAATAGACCAAGTGCCTGCTAATGAACATCTTACAATGCAAATTGCTTCACAAGTCTATGGAATTAATACGGCAGCCAATGCCTTAATTTTCTTTCGAGATGGCACACCCGCTTACATCACTAAACGCTTTGACCTCAAAGATGATGGTACAAAATGGGGCGTGGAAGATTTTGCAAGTTTGGCAGGAAAAACCAAAGATAATTTTGGAGCAAATTATAAATATAAATTCAGCTACGAAGAGTTAGGGGAACTCATAAAATTATACGTGCCAACTTGGAGAATTGAGTTGGAAAAATATTTTAACTTATTAATTTTTAACTATATATTCAGTAATGGGGATGCACATTTAAAAAATTTTTCGCTAATAGAAACCCCCAAAGGAGATTATGTACTAAGTCCCGCTTACGATCTTATCAATACTCGAATGCACGTAGATGATACTGATTTTGCCCTCGATAAAGGACTTTTTAGAGATGATTTTCGATCAAAACGACATGAAATTTCGGGACATACCCATCAAGATGATTTTATCGAATTTGGCAAAAGGATTGGTCTGAATGAATCAAGAATAAAAGTAATTTTAGCGCCATTTTTGAATAAACAGTCTTTAGTAGAAACGCTCATAAGTCATTCCTTTTTAACGGATGTTAATAAACGAGCGTATTTACAGATGAAAAATATAAAAAGGAATTTTCTTATCAACTAAAAAGTGGCTTCACTAAAATGTGAAATAGCAAATCCAAATTGAATGTCAAACTGAGCGAGTGTCATTTCTGAAATAGAGATTAGATTTCGCATAAAGATTCAGTTACAGCGCAAGAATTATTACAAAACATTCTCTTAACATTTGGCTAACATAATCCTCGAAAATAGGCCTTTATCAGCTTCCACTTTTTACATTCTAATAATATTTCTCTAAAAGTGTGGTTAAAGTTGATGCGTAATTTTGCATCGAAATTAACAAACAAACTTACTCATGAGAAACATTTTACAATTCACTTTTAGCGGAATTGTTGTAAGAATCTTTCACCAAATTTTCTTCACAATAATACTAATCGCTTTTTCGGTCAACTCTTTTGCCCAAGAAAGGAATATCACAGGAAAAATCACCGATGCAACTGATAAAAAGCCGGTTGCAGGCGCTACAATTAGAGTAAAGGGAACTGAACGAGGAACGACTACCAACGCTGATGGAGTCTATAAAATTTCGGTTGGTGAAAAAGTAACTTTGCAGTTTTCATTCATTGGCTATTCGGCTCAAGAAGTTCAAGTAGGTACAAAATCGGTCATCAACATTGTTTTGAATGAAGATGTTAAACAAGTTGAAGAAGTGGTGGTAACTGCTTTGGGGATTTCAAAAGAGCGTAGAAGTTTAACCAACGCCATCCAAACGGTAAAAGGGGCTGATTTAATCAAAGCCCGTGAGCCAAATCCAATCAACTCGTTGGCGGGTAAAGTGGCAGGTTTGACCATTGGTGCTTCGGCGGAATTATTGGGTCGTCCCAATGTAGTTTTAAGAGGAAATACCGATGTCTTATACGTTGTTGATGGAGTACCAATCAACTCGGATACTTGGAATATTTCCGCCGATGACATTGAAACTTATTCAGTTTTGAAGGGAGCAAATGCTGCTGCTTTGTACGGTTTTAGAGGAAAAAATGGAGCCATTTTAATTACAACGAAAAAAGGTTCTAAAGATAAACGTGGTTTTTCAGTCGAGTTCAATTCTTCGACGATGGTAGAGAGTGGCTTTAATGCTATACCGAAAGTACAAGATCTTTATGGTCCAGGTGACCACGGGCAATATTCATTCGTAGATGGTAAAGGGGGTGGGAATAATGATGGTGATTACGATATTTGGGGGCCAAAATTTGACCCAACTGGCAAAACAAAAATCGCTCAGTATGATAGCCCAATCGACCCAACAACGGGAAAGAGAATTCCTACGGCTTGGACAGCACGTGGAGCAAATAACTTGACTCGTTTCTTACGTGATGGTATTTTGACGAACAATAATATCGCCATTTCAAGTAGTAATGAAAAAGCAGATGTTCGTTTTTCAATGTCTCATAATTATCAAAAAGGAATTGTACCAAATACACAATTAAATATTGTCAATTTTAGCGTGAATGCAGGGATTAATTTCTCGAAAAAATTGCGTTTAGAGACAAATTTAAACTATAATCGTCAAGCAACGCCCAATATTCCAGACGTAAATTATGGCCCTAACTCTTTGATTTACAACATGGTAATTTGGGGTGGTGCTGACTGGAATGTGGATGACATGCGTAATTATTGGCAAGCAGGTAAAGAAGGTGTACAACAAATTTATGCGGAATACCAACGTTATAATAACCCTTATTTTACCGCTTACGAATGGATGAGAAGTCACTACAAAAATGACCTTTACGGATATGCTTCCTTAGATTATAAAATCAACGATAATTTGAGCGTAATGGGACGTACTTCGGTAACCACCTACGATATTTTCCGTTCTGAAAAATTTCCATATTCGGCAACTGTTTACGGTCGTGAGGAAGCCAAAGGTGATTATCGTGAAGATAAAAGAACACTTTTTGAAAATAACACAGATATTTTGATTAAGTATAATCAGAAATTTAATAATGCTTTTGACGTAAAAGTTTGGGCTGGAGGAAACCTCCGTAGTTTCAAATATAACTCAAGTTACGTAACCACGGATTATTTGAACACGCCAGAGGTTTATACTTTTTCAAACTCATTGAGACCTGTAAAAGCCTTCAGTTATTTAGCGGATATGGAAGTTCAAAGTGGGTATTATTCGGCTGACTTTGCTTACAAAGGATTTGTTACTTTCTCAACTACGGGTCGTGTTGACCGTCTTTCTACTTTACCGATGGGCAATAACACTTTCTTTTATCCATCATTTGGTCTAAGTACGGTGGTTTCTGATTACATTAAATTACCAGAAGCTATCTCATTATTGAAAGCTCGTGCTTCTTACGCCAATGTAAAAGATGGTTTAACTCGCTCGACAATCGGAACAAATCCAAGCGGTGCTTACGCTTTGGGTTACGGTTCAGAATACGCTTCATCTTACGACGGCCCAAATTACGCAAACTCAGTAGGTTACGGAATTTCTCCAGTTTACAACAATGCTCCGGGGGCAACGTATTCGGATAAAATCAATAATCCAGCCTTGAAACCAAATACAACGGAACAAATTGAATTAGGTCTTGAATTGAGTTTATTGAAAAACCGTTTCTCAGCCGATGTTACGTATTTTACTTCAAATGATGGCCCGAGAATCTTTAATCGTGATTTATCGCAAACTACGGGTTATACCTCTGCCATCGTAAATGGTATTAAAACGCAAAAAACAGGCTTAGAAATTACGTTGAAAGGTTCGCCAATCAAAACAAAAAATCTGACGTGGGATGTTTTATTAAATTTGTCGAATTTCAAGGAAACATTGCAAGAAGTTTACAACGAAAACAATGTTAAAATTGACCGTTTGCCTTCTAACTATTTCGTCGGTGGAAACAGTTCAGCACAATTTATTAACCTCGGTGATAGAATTGATCAAGTATATATTTCTACTTATCAAAGAACCACTGATGGACAAATTATTAACGATGCGGGTGGTCGTCCAATCGTAAACTCACGTGGAACGATGGTAGGTTTTGCCAATCCAGATTACGTTTGGGGTTTGAATAACCGAGTTTCGTACAAAAATTGGTCGTTAACTTTCCAATTTGACGGTCGTGTGGGTGGAACAGTTGAAGATTATATTCGTAAACAAACTTTCCGTGGTGGTCGTAATATCGAAACGGTTGAAGGTGCTTTGGGTGCTGCTCGTGATTTTGACGCACAAGGAATTAAATCTTACGTAGGTGAAGGTGTAATTATTTCAGAGGGTTCTCCAACTTACGATTCAAACACGGGTTTAATCACGAATATGTCAGCGTTGAAATTTGCAACCAATAACGTAAAGACTTTTGAGCAAGATTATATCAGTCGCTATAATGGAACTGCCGAAGGAAATATGATGAGTAAAACCTTCTCTAAACTTCGTGAAGTAACCATTGGCTATAATTTTCCATCAAATGTATTAATGGGAACATTCATCAAACAAGCGTCAATTTCTTTGGTTGGACGTAACTTATTTTACTTCGTTGATAGCAAACACAGTGGCGTTGATTTAGACCAATTCACAGGTTTGAGTGCCAGTACAGGTTTACAAACACCAACGATGAAACGTTTTGGAGTGAATGTAAATTTGACATTTTAAGTAAAGCCATCACAAAACATCTTCTTTCCTATTTGGAAAGGGGATGTTCAACTCACAGATTTTCATGAAAAAATATATTTTATCTTTCTTAATCATCTCACTTTTAGTAAGTTGTAGTGATTATAAAACGTTGGAGCTTAACCCCAACTTACCTACTTCAGTACCAGCATCTTTGATTTTAAAAGATGCCATCAGTAGAATGAACGATGGTGCTTGGAACGAAATAATGCGTAATAATCAATTTTACGCTTCGAATTATAACTATTATTCAAACAATGAATATAACTGGGGTAATGCATCACTTCAATTTACAACGTTGAAAAACGTGGTAAGAATGGAGCAAGAGGCCAAGAACAGTGGAGCCAAAGACTTGAATCCTTACTCAGCTTTGGGTAAATTTTTACGGGCATATTATTACACAAGCATGACTTTAAGAGTGGGTGATTTACCTGTAAAAGATGCTTTGCAAGGTTTGACGCTCGACAAACCAAAATACGATACCCAGAAAGATGTTTTTATTCAAGTATTGAAATGGTTGGAAGAATCAAATAATGATTTATCGCAATTAATTACTACTGGTGATAAAACTCTGGATGGCGATATTTACTACAATAATGACCTCCGTAAATGGCAAAAAGCAGTTAATACATTCAGATTGAGAGTATTGATTCAGTTAAGCAAAAAAGCGGATGATACCGACCTGAAGGTGAAAGCCGATTTTGCGAATGTTTTAGGCAATGCTACCAAATATCCATTGATGAGCGATTTGTCGGAAAGTTTGCAATACGTTTGGGGAACAAATAACAAATATCCTCGTAATCCAGACAATTTAGGAAATAATGCTACTCGTGAGAACATGGCAAAAACCTACGTAGATTTATTGAAAAATTACAAAGATCCACGCCTTTTCGTGGTAGCAGAACCCGCCGATGCTCAATTAGCCAAAGGATTAAAAGCCACTGATTTTGATGCTTACGTGGGAGCAAGTTCAGGCGAAGATTTAGCGGATATGTCTTCAAAAGCAGGTTTAGGACAATATTCGTTCCAGAATCGCAAGCGTTATTACAGCTCATATTCGGGTGAAAATACTTTCGTAGTAAGTTACCCAGAAATGTGCTTTAACATTGCTGAAGCCATCAATCAAGGTTGGGCAACGGGTAATGCGCAAGATTGGTACGAACGTGGTGTGAAATCTTCGATGTCATTTTATGGAATTGCTGATGCTACTACTTATTTAGCGCAAACAAATGTAAAATATGCAGGAAATACAGCGGAAGGTTTATCACAAATCTTGAACCAAAAATACCTCGCATTTTTCCAGAATTCGGGATACGAAGCGTATTATAACTGGCGCAGAACGGGCGTACCAACATTTTTGTTAGGCCCTGGTACGGCAAATGGTACAAAAATCCCTTTGCGTTATTTGTATCCAAGTTCTGAATCTACGACAAATAAAGTGAATCTGACCGAAGCAATTACTCGTCAGTTTGGTACAACTGAAAATATTAATGCTCCTATGTGGCTAATTAAATAGTCTAAATTTATTGAAAAAAATGGTTAATGAATTTAAAAGTAGTGGAATTTCCACTACTTTTCTTCTTTTTAACGTCGGTTTAAAATTATCATCGATTACTTTTCTATTGTGTCGCAAATAATGACTATTTCCAAATCTATTCTTCAACAAAGGCTCGATGCCATTTTTGGTCTATACGAAATCAATGGTTCAAATGAATACGTTGGTGAATCCGTAAGTATTTTAGAACACAGTTTTCAAGCCGCTCAATTAGCTGAAAATGAAGGCTCTGACGATGATGTAATTCTGGCCGCCTTCTTTCATGATATTGGCCATTTTTTGCCTAATCAAAATGAAATGAATGGACTTGGCAATATTTGTCACGAAATTGCTGGTGCCAACTTTTTGTATAAAAATGGCTTCTCCAATCAGGTTGCGTCCTTAGTCAGAAATCACGTGGAAGCGAAGCGGTATTTAACTTTTAAGTTTTCAACCTACTACGATAAATTATCCGAAGCCAGCCGACAAACCTTAGCATTTCAAGGTGGTAGAATGACTGAAACAGAAGCAAAAGCTTTTGAGCAAATGCCCATGTTTGATTTATATTTAAGCATGAGGCACTGGGATGATACCGCTAAGGAAGTAACCTTAGAAAATCCTGACTTAGAAAAGTATAAAAAATTAGCATGGAATCATCTAAGTGAGAAGTTGGTGAGCTAACATTTATCCTAAATTCCAAGTTAATTTAATATTAAATTTAGTGTTCCGTTTTCGCTGTTTTGTTGTTTTTAAATTTATATTACCGTTATTTTATGGTAATAATAGCGGAGTATATTTGTGATAATTAAACCAATCTTAAAGTTTATTCATAAATGTATCCATTACTAAAAAAAATACTTTTGGTGATTCTATTATTTTGTATTCAATTTTTCAATATTGAAGCACAAAGCATTAAAAATCAGAAGTTTACCTTTTCAACCTTGGGCGATATGCCCTATTTCCTTCCCGATGATTTTGCTCGTTTTGAAAATGTAATTAAGGGAATTAACAAAGTACCCATTGCTTTTAGTGTTCACGTTGGTGATTTTAAATCAAGTTCAACCCCTTGTTCCGACGAAGCATTTAACAAGATTCTGGGCTATTTTGAAACCTTCAAAAAACCGTTAATTTATACACCTGGCGACAATGAATGGACGGATTGTCACAAGAAAGATGCGGGTGCTTTTTTGCCCGAAGAACGTTTAGAAACCCTCAGAAAGCTATACTTCAAATCGCCCCAAAGCTTTGGACAAGAGAAAATGGCTTTGATACCAGAATCTTCTCTTCCTGCCTTCAAGAAATACGTAGAAAATACTCGTTGGGACTACGGAAATATTGCCTTCGCCACGTTTCATGCCGTTGGTAGTAACAACAATTTTTTACCGACCAATTATACAACTTTCAATCAGGAATTTTACGAGCGTGATGCCGCTAATGTGGCGTGGATAAAAGAAGCTTTTAGACACGCTAAAGAAGCTCAACTATCTGGTATTGTGTTATTTACCCAAGCCGATATGTTTGGTGAAAAAAAAGATTTGAAGGAAGCCAGCGGATTTATCAACATCCTGAAAACGATACAAGAAGAAACAATTGCTTTTGGAAAACCCGTATTGTTAGTCAACGGAGATTCGCACGAATACATTGTGGACAAGCCCATTCTTGCGGATAAAAAGACGAAGAAAACCTTATTAAATTTTACCCGCTTGCAGGTTTTTGGCGAATTAGATATGCACGCTGTCATGGTCACTGTAAATCCTGAAAACCCCAATCTTTTTGAAATAAATCCCTATTTAATTGAAGGAAATTAAAATATATTTCCACGAATAAATTAATATTTTATGAAAAAATTATTATCAATATTGTTAATTCTCATTGCAGTTTCGGGTGCATATTCCAATACGTTAAAGGGATTTGTGACGGATCAAAAAACAGGAGAGCCACTCGTTGGGGCAACTGTAATACTTGAGAATACCAAATTTGCTACTTCCGTAAATTTGGATGGGAGCTTTGAAATTAAAGGAATTCCGTTGGGAAAATACAATTGCCGTGTTCAATATGTGGGGTATAAAAATACGATCAAATCGGTTATTATTGACGCTAAGCAAAATACTTTAAAAATCAATTTCCTTTTACTGGAAGAATCAAACGAATTGAATGAAGTAACCGTAAATGCTGCTGCCGACCGTGAAACGGATAATTCAGCGAGAAAAACGGAGCAGAAAGCCGATAATGTGATGAATATTATCAGCGCCAAAACGATTCAATTGCTCCCAGATATTACGGTTGGAAATCTTTTACAGCGAGTTTCGGGCGTTTCGGTGGTAAGAAATAGTACAGGTGATGGACAATATGCGGTGATTAGAGGAATGGATAAACGCTACAATTATACTTCAGTAAACGGGGTAAAAATTCCGAGTCCAGACAATAAAAACCGTTACGTTCCGATGGATATTTTCCCAGCAGATTTATTGGAAAGATTGGAAGTCGTAAAAGCTCTAACGCCCAACATGGAAGGCGATGCCATTGGTGGAGCTATGAATATGGTAATGAAATCTGTCCCCGATTATCTCATTCTTTCGGCAACGGCTTCGGGCGGATACAGCCAATTGTTCAATTCTCAACCTTTTGCAGGGTTTAGTTCATCGAATGTTACTTTTAAATCACCTTCCGAGATTAATGGAAATTTATACGCTGCAAAGCCTTCTGATTTTTCAATTCAGCATTTGCAATATAAGGAAGTTGCAACGCCCATAAATGGATTATTTAGTCTTTCGGTCGGTAATCGAATTTTCAATCACAAGCTTGGTTTTCTCTTCGGAGGAAGTTATCAGCATACTTACAGGGGAAGTAATTCTTTGTTTTTTAGCTTAAATGGTCAACCAAGCCCAGATCCCGTTCCAAATACTGCTTTAATTGAATCGGTTCAGCAAAGGACTTATTCTAACCAACAAGCACGTGTAGGTTTAAACCTCAAATTTGATTATGCCTTTAACAAAAATAATAAATTAAGTCTCTATAATTTATTCATGCAATTGGATGATTGGCAGCATAGACAGATTTTGACAAACCAGTTAACTTTAGTGGGAGACGTCGGAAACAATGACCGCTCAGTTTTCAGAAGACAAAATATTTATAATACGACCCTTCAAGGTGACCATAATTTAACTGATAAATTAAAATTTAATTGGTCGGCAGTTTATTCATTAGCGAAAAGTCAAACACCTGATTGGATGGATCGATCATTAACGTACAGAACTTCGCAGGGATTGGACGGAGCAATCTCCAAATCAGCTACTTATATAGATAATGTTAGTCATATCTGGACTCATAACGAAGACCAAGACTTAACGGGTTATCTGAATTTAACCTATAATTTAACTTCAAAATTTGAGTTTGCTACAGGCGGGATGTATCGTGATAAAAATCGCACAAACTTTTATAACGATTATACTTTATCTACGGTGTTACCAGGAGGAGATAGACAGATTTATACAACCATTGATAAAGCGATATTCTCTTTCAGACCAGAATCATACGCTTATGCCGACAGCGCTAATGCCAATAATTACACAGCTAAAGAGCAAATTTCGGCGGGATATTTACAAGCAAAATATAATGATGTAAAATGGCAAATCTTAGGAGGGGTGAGGGTTGAAAATACTAATCAATCTTATATTTCTCAACTACCAGTAACGGCAACGGGTAGAACTGGAAATATTTCTTACACTGATATTTTGCCAAGTTTACATTTTAAATACAAGCTTTCGACTACTGAAAATATCCGCTTATCGTATTTTAAAGGGATTTCTCGTCCTGGATATTTTGAAATTGTACCTGCCAGTTTTCCGGGAGAATACTTCAACGAAGCAGGAAATTATAATTTAAAACACACACAGGCGGACAATATAGATATTCGTTATGAGGCATTCCCAAAAGGAAATGAGCAGTTTTTAATCGGGGCTTTTTTCAAAAACATTCAAAACCCAATTGAATATGGATTCACTCAATTTGGTAATAATACCTTCGTGTACACGCCACTCAATTTTGGTACAGCTACCAATTTCGGCGCCGAAGTAGTTTTTACTAAATACTTTAAAAATATCGGATTTTCTGGCAATTATACTTATACAAATTCAAAAATTACAACTACTAAAAGGGTTTATGGACGTGATGCAAGTGGTTCAATTTCGAACTCAGACGGTACACAAACACGCCCTTTACAAGGGCAATCAGACCACATTGCTAACCTTTCTTTGATTTATAAAAATGCTAATATGGGCGTTGATGCTCAACTATCATGGGTTTATACTGGGCAACGAATCAACATTGTGTCACCTTATTTAGGATTGGATTATTGGCAACGTGGCACGTCGCAGGTTGACTTCTCGGCCGAGAAGAAGTTTGCTCATACCCATTTTTCCATATTCGCCAAACTGACTAATCTGTTGAACAATCCAATCATTGTTGAGGTACTAAAACCAAATATTAGTCAAAATTTACCTGACCAATCAGACCCAAATCGTATTTTAGTTCAAAAGGATATTATTCAGCAAAGCTATTTGTTTGGTATCCGATATAAACGTTAAACGCATATACTAATTAAGTTTTTGAACTGAGCGAAGACTTAATTTTAAACGATACTCAGAAAACCAGTTTTCATTCAAAATCAAAAATAATACCCATGAGAAATCAATTAAATCTATTTGCCAAATTTGCAGTCGTAGGATTATTCCTATTGACAGCAGCTTGTAATAAAAGCGATGAACAAGTAGTTGTTTCCGCTCCGTTGTTCAAGGTCGGACAAGCGGTAAGTACAAAAACACCTTTAAATGGCTCAATCAAAGGAACGCTGCTTAGTGATTCAGTTTACCGAGTTTCTGGCGATGTTTTTATTAACGAAAACGATACTTTGGTGATTCAGGCAGGTGCTAAAATTTATTTTCCTGGAAATGCTACCTATTCTTTTATTGTAAAAGGTTCGTTATTATCACTCGGAACGGAAGCAAAACCAGTTTATTTCACGGTTCCAACGGCTGTTAAAACGGATGTTTATGGAGCTGATCCAACTACGGATCCTGCTTACAAAGGCCTTTGGGGAGGGATTTTGGGAGAAACTACTTTCAAAAATATTATCATTAAATGGACACATATTGAATTTGGCGGCGGTAAATTAGCAACTTCACCAGTCTCTTTCTTAGCGAATGGTGCCAATACCTATAACATCTCTACTGCTAATCCAAACGGAATTTTAGTATTGGAGGATTCGTGGATTTATGGTGGTGTTGATGATCCAATTCGTCCATTTGGTTGTAAATTCCTAATGATGCGTAATACATTCGAGAAGGGTGGATTCACGGGTGGTGAATCAATGAACATTAAATCGGGAACCGTTGGAATTTTCGCTTATAATTTGATTGTTGGTTCTGCTACCAATGGACCAAAAGCCTCAAATAATGGCGGTAGAAATCCTCAAACGGAAGTTCAGATGTATAATAATACCATCGTTTGTTCGGGGCATCGTCGTTCGTCAGCAGGTCGTGGTGGTTCAACAAATTTTGAAGAAGGTGCAAAAGGAAATTACTATAACAACTTGATGGTTAACTGTAAGTTTGGACCACGAGTGGTAGGGGCAACTGCCAATTATAACGGAAATGCTTTAGTCGTTGCCGATACGGCAAATATTAAAGGTGGATACAACTACAATTATGTGGATTCTGTGAAAATTGCTAATGAAATTTATCCAACAACTTTTGCTCAAAAACCTAATGCCAACGACATTCCAAACCCAAGTTCTTTCTTACCAACGGGTTACAAGCCTGGCCAAGTATATGATGGTTCGTCAGTTGTAGGGAAAAATAATCCATTATTTGTAAACTTTCCTTTACCTCAGACTAATAAAAGAATGGGTGATGTAAGTTTTGCTGGTTCTTATAATTTTCGTTTGCAAGCAGCTTCACCAGCCATCGGAAAAGGTTTTACCGGATTTACTCCTTTGAACGTGGTTCCTGTAAGTGCTAATTTTGGTGCAACAGTAATAACGCCTCCGAACAAGGATATTGGTGCATTTCCAAGTGATAATACTGGTAATAAACATTAATCAAAGGTTATTCATTAAAAATAGTCGGATAAATTTTATTCGACTATTTTTTTGTATCAATCATTTCCTCTTTTATTTCTCATTTTTCTATCGTATAAGTGGGTTTCTGTAAATTTTTTAGATTATTCACGCTTTAACAATTCATAAAATTTTATAAAAATATGAAACGATTCTTCTTCTTATTGATTTGGGCAGTTTTAATTATTGACCAAAACCAAATACTGGCACAAACTCCTGCCTTTCAATTTCTGGAAAAAATAAGTCTTCCTTCGGGCGATGGCAAATGGGATTATATGATTATTGACCACGATAATCTGTATGTTTCGCACGGTGATAGAATTCACGTAGTCAATCTTCAAACTAACCAACAAATTGGAGAAATAGACAGCCTTAAAGGAGTTCATGGCATTGCAATTGTAAGTTCGTTGAACAAAGGCTACATTACTAATGGCACCAATAACGCCATCACGGTTTTTGATAATAAGACTTTCAAAGTCATTAATACTATCCTAATTGAAGGTAAAAAAGCGGATGCGATTTTGTACGATAATTTTTCACAAAGAGTCTTTATTTTTAATAATGGCAGTGGAAATGCTATTGCAATAGACGTGAATACGGATAAAATTGTCGGTAAAATTGAAATGGGAGGCGCACCAGAATTTGCGGCAACCAACGAAAAGGGCAGTATTTTTAATAATAACGAGGAAACCCACGAAGTGATTGAAATAGAGAGTAAAACACTGACAATCAAAAATCGTTTTTCATTAATGCCCAGCGAAGTACCAACCGGATTAGCCATTGATGTAAAGCATAATCGTTTATTTTCGGTTTGTCGTAAAAGTAAAACCTTGATTGTCTTGGATGCTATTTCTGGCAAAATTATTTCAACCTTGCCCATCGGTGCAGGCGTTGATGGTGTTATTTATGACCAAGAATCACATCTTATTTTTACGTCAAATGGGGAAGGGAATGTAACAATTATTCAACAAAAAGGGGCTGATTCTTACACTGTAATTCAAACGTTAATTACGGCAAAAGGCCAGAAAACGATTGTTTTTAATAAGAAAAACCATCAAATTTTTCTTAGTGGAGCAAACTATTCTGCCGATGGTAAAACGCCTGCGAGCGGTACATTTGGCGTTTCAGTTTATGGCATGACAAAATCGAATTTTAAACAAAAATAACTCATGAAAAACATATTTTTTATACTGTTGCTTTGTCAATTTTTTTCGGCAAAAGCACAAACAAAGAATGATATCTTCATCGCAAAACCGTATCTTCAAATTGGCCATAATCCAAGCCCTGAATCATTACAACTATTATGGCATACAGCGGATGAAAGTTCGGTTTGGACCGTTGAATTGCAAGCGGATAAAAGCACTATTTGGACAAAAAATGATGAGCCAAAATTTACCACAGTAGCCGTTAAAGGAATTGCGCCACATCGAGTTTATAATGCTTCCTTAACAGGATTAAAAACGGGTAGCACATTCAAATATAAAGTATTTCGAGATGGGAAAGAAGTATTTTTATCGGATGCAAAAGCGCCGATAGCCACCAATAAACCTTATCGTTTTGTTGCTTTTGGCGATATCGGTGCTGAAACTGCCGTCCAAAAAAAATTAGCGGTACAAGTGACAAAAAATAACCCAGATTATGTAGTTGTAACGGGTGATATCGTTTATGAGCGAGGTTTGATTTCAGAATATCGTTCTAAATTTTGGCCAATTTATAATGCCGATAAAACTGATACAGCTGGGGCGGTAATTATGCGAAGAATTCCAATGATTTCGGCTCCTGGAAATCACGATTTGGATACCAGAGATTTAGATAAATATCCCGATGCACTTTCGTATTTTTATTACTGGAATCAACCGTTAAATGGACCCCTTGGAGTTGAAGGTGGGCCTCTTGTTCCAAATTTAAATGCTTCTGCGACCAATAGAGCGGCTTTTCAAGAAGCGGCGGGAGATGCCTATTTAAAAATGTCAAATTACTCATTTGATTACGGAAATGCGCATTGGTTGGTTTTAGATTCAAATCCTTACGTAGATTATACGGATAAAAGCTTACAAGAATGGGTTGCCAATGATTTAGCAAAAGCAAAGGATGCAACTTGGAAATTCGTCATGTTTCACCATCCAGGATTTAACTCTTCTCGGGAACATTTTGAACAACAACACACCAGACTTATGTCGCCAATTTTTGAAGCTGGAAAAGTAGATGTCGTTTTCAACGGACACGTGCATAACTATCAACGCTCTTTCCCATTAAAATTTACACCCGATAAAAAAGGCGTGCTTTTGGTGGGTGGAATGGGGAATAAATCAGTTCGAGGAAGGGTTGTTACAGGGAGCTGGAAGTTGGATAAAACTTACGATGGTAAAACGAAAACAACTCCAAACGGGATTATTTACCTGGTTACGGGTGCTGGCGGACAAACGCTCTACAATCCAGAACAGCACGATGATCCAGATTCATGGCAAAAGTTTACGGATAAATTCATTTCAAATATTCACTCTTTGACCGTTGCTGATATTGACGGTAAGTCAATGACAATCAAGCAAATAGATGTGAATGGTAAGGAAATAGATTCGTTTAAGGTTACAAAATAAGTAATCAATAAAATAAACTTTAAGTCAAAGTAAAAATCCCGAAAATTTTAATGATTTTCGGGATTTATAATAATGTCACTTCGCTAAAATTTTCCAAATACAACTGCTTCAATTTAGCACCTGCAATTGCCGAAACGGTGAAATCTCTTGTAATTGGTTTGTTAAAACGCAACAAAATATCCGAGTTATTTTCGAGTATATTTCTTCTGTCTTCACGATAATCACCTTTTCTTAAATCAGCCGCTTTGTAGGTAATCATTGAGTATGGCAACTTTTCAGTTCGGAATTAATTCCAAGTGGTTACTTGTGTTCTTGCCGAAAGGTTCAAATAATTATTGATTTTGTAGTTCAATTTTGCATAACTATAAATGTCTATTTTTTTGTGTTCGGACAACCATTCGTAAGCCATGAAATTATGGTTATTCTCACGACTATATTCTGCGTAATATTGCTGAACGTTTGGGGTTTTCCTTGGGTTGCTATGTAATAATCTTTCATCATGTCGGCAATGTCCGAACTACTTGAACCACAGACGTCACAATATACGTATAACGCTTTGGGCCAGAACTCGGCTCGGGTATATTTGGTGTATTTTGAAGACTCAAATTAATTTACCCTTGCAATCTTAATCTACCCGTGAAGTTCTAACCCGCATTAATATTTATTTTATTGATGTTCAAGGGAGTCAATATCTTTTTGGTAATTATTGGCGATTGACAAACGCAAATCGTAACGTTCGCCATTTCAGTTTTACTTTAACTCTACCAAAAGATTATCGTTTGTCTGATTTATATTATCAAATTATTAAGTCAACACTCCAAATATGAATAATCATATTAAATATTTGCATTTCCATAAATAAAGTTAAGTAACTAAAAATCAATACTTTAAGATGAAAATTATTATTAAAGAGGCAACCATTACAGACTTATCGGGTATTTTAATACTCTATTCAACCGTCTTAGATAACGGAAATGTATTAACAATCGAACAAGCTGAAACGCTATTCAAAAAGATGCAATCCTACCCAAATTATAAGGTCTACGTAGCTGAAAAAGAAGGAGATATCGTTGGCACTTTTGCCTTATTAATCATGGACAATTTGGCCCATCAGGGCACACCTTCGGGCGTAGTGGAAGATGTGGCGGTGCTTAATGATTTACAAGGACAAGGCATTGGCAAATTGATGATGAAATTTGCGATGGAGCGATGTAAAGAAGCAGGTTGCTATAAATTGGTACTTTCGAGTAATGTAAAAAGAATGGAAGCTCATGCTTTTTACGAGTCATTAGGTTTTGAAAAGCATGGATTTAGTTTTAGGATTAAACTCAATCAATGAAATCCTTGAAATTTATGTTTTAATTCATAAATAATTTACTAATCAAACCTTTATCTTGTGATAACATTAAACTTAAATAAGCAGCGTAGTTTTGTTTTTAAGTTGATTTATTCATCGAACTTTAAACAAATTATTATTTGAATTTTCCCTTCCCAATCCTAAAAAATGTCTTGTTAAATTTGTTAAAAAAAACTCATGAAAATACTATTCTTTTCAATTCTTTTATCGTTAATCTTCGCATTTACTATTGAGAAAACAGAAAATGATTTACCCATAAATCACTATCAATGTATTGGTTCTCATAACAGTTACAAAGAATACATTGACCCTCAACTCATAAAAATAATTGATAAAACTGATACGAGCCGTCGGGTTACGAAAGGTTTGGAGTATCATCATATCGGTTTATCAGAACAGTTAAATTTGGGGTTGCGAGCCTTAGAAATTGATGTTTATGCCGATGAAAAAGGAGGAAAATATGCCCATCCAAAAGGTTTAGACATGGCTGGCAAACAAGCAAATCGACCTTATGATGTTGAAGGGTTAATGAACGAACCGGGCTTTAAAGTTTTTCACGTTCAAGAAATTGATTTCAGAAGTAATTGTTTGACCTTCATAAAGTGTTTGCAGGAATTAAAAGTATGGTCGGATGATCATCCAAACCATGAACCAATTTATATCACAATGAATGCCAAGGATGATACCCTCAAAATACCTAATTTTACTAAACCTGAAAAATTTACGGCGGAAGTTTACGATCAATTGGATAACGTAATTTTGACAAATTTGGGTAAGCAAAAATTAATTCGTCCGGATGATATTAGAGGTGATTTTCCTACGCTTGAAGCATCCATTCTTAACAAAGGTTGGCCCAAAATGAGCAAATTAAAAGCAAAATTTTTGTTTGTTTTAGATGAAAATAAAAGTAAAACCAATGATTATGTAAAAAATCATTTTGCACTAAAAGGACGAGTATTATTTACCAATTCAACAGTAGGAACGCCAGAAGCCGCCTTTTTAATAATGAATGATGCCATAAAAGACCTCGAAACGATTAGACAAAACGTTAAAAAGGGGTATATCGTCCGTACCCGTGCCGACTCAGATACCCGTGAGGCTCGTACAAATGATTATAGAAGTTTTGAAGCGGCAAAAGCATCGGGAGCTCAGATAATATCAACTGATTATTATCTAAAAAGTACGCTATTTTCTTCTGATTATTTAGTAAATTTTGAAGGAAAAACATATTTTAGAAAAAATCCATTATTTTAATTTATCCTTTATTCACCGACAATTATGAAATTTTATTTGCCCATAATTTTAGTAATACTTCCTTTAGCATTATCAGCCCAAAAAAGCGATTCTACGAAATCGGAATTACTGAAAGAAGTCATTGTTGGTAGTCAAAGAATGTCTGAAAAAAATTTAAAAACAGCCGCTTCTATCACCGTTTTATCTTTAAAAAATCTTCAAAAATATCAGGTCAGAACAACGCCAGAAGCATTGATGAATTCTACGGGAGTATTTATTCAGAAATCTACCCATGGTGCTGGTTCTCCATTTGTCCGTGGTCTTACAGGAAACCAAACCTTGATTTTAATTGATGGTATTCGCTTGAATAATAGCACTTTTCGATATGGACCTAATCAATATTTGAATACAATCGACCCTTTTTCTTTGGATAGAATTGAGGTTTTGAGAGGTAGTGGTTCGGTTGCGTATGGGTCAGACGCATTGGGTGGAACGGTTCAATTATTTACAATTAATCCAGAATTTTCGGATAATACATCAATTCACGCAAACGCTCTTTCAAGGTTTGCTTCGAGTGATATGGAGAAAACACTACACGCTGAAATGAAAATTGGTAGTAAAAATGTGGCCGTTAAATCAGGATTGAGCATCCGAGATTTTGGGGATATTGTGGGCGGAGATACCACAGGAATTCAATCGCCGAGCGGATACAAAGAATTAGCATTCGATTTTAAAGGTAAATTTAGACTCAATAAGTATTGGGAATACATCATTGCTCACCAGTTTGTTGAACAGAAAAATATTCCTTTATATTACCGAGTTCGTTTAGAAAATTTTGCGCTTAATGATTTTAATCCCCAAAAAAGAAGTTTGTCCTACTTTCGATTGAACGGAAAAACGGACATTAGACTATTGAAATCAATTGGTTTTACGGCTTCTTTTCAAAAAACGGATGAGCAAAGAAATAGTCGCAAAAATGGCAGTGAATCAATAAGAATAGAAACTGATAAAGTTCAAACCTTGGGTCTAACACTCAATGTAATCTCAACGATTTCTAATTATTGGACGGCAAGTTCTGGACTCGAATTTTATCAAGATATGGTAAAGAGTGATAGAATTGACCAAAATATAAAGACCAATTCAAGTACAAAAAGTAGAGGTCTATACCCTGACAATAGTAGATTTCAGAGTTACGCTATTTATTCATTGCATCAAATTCAGACAGGAAATTGGCAAGTGAATTTTGGTGGACGTTTCAATGGTTTTAAAATTAATATTACTGATGATAATGTAGGAAGCGTAATTGTCGAGCCAAATGCTTTGGTAGGAAATTTGGCTTTGGCTCATGAATTATCTGAAAATTCAACCATTTATTCCTCCTTTTCAACGGGTTTTCGTAGTCCAAATATTGATGATTTAGGTACATTAGGCATTGTTGATTTTAGGTATGAACTACCGACCTACAATTTAAAACCCGAAAAATCGTACAATTTTGAATTGGGCTATAAACTAAGAAAAGACCAATTTGCCACTTCTTTGGCATTTTTTAATACTGACTTGAGAGATTTAATTACCAGAGTTAAAGTTGAAAATCAACAAATAAATGGCGTAAATGTTTACCGAAAAGAAAACGTAGAACAGGCTTATATTCGTGGATTTGAGGCAGAAATGGAATATTTAATCAGTAATCCAATTAAAATCTATGGAAACTTGAGCTATGCTTTTGGTGAGAATATTTCAAAAAACGAACCCGTCCGCCGCATCCCTCCAATGAATGGAAAATTTGGGGTAGAGTATCGCAAAAATGCTTTTTTTATTCGTCCAGAAATTTGGTTTGCCTCTCAACAAATCCGTTTAGCTCAAGGGGACAAGGATGACATTAGAATTGGGAAATATGGAACAAAAGGTTGGGTTACTACCAATATCTTTTCGGGTTTCGACCAGAAGCACTACGCAATAAATCTATCCATTCAAAACATCAGTAATGCTGATTATCGTACTCACGGTTCGGGTATCAATGGCGTTGGACGTAGTTTATGGCTAACTTTATCGGGTAGAATTTAGAAACAAACATTGTATGATCTGTTCAAGAAATTGCCAAACCAGATCACACAACTTATCTAAACAAAATTTATAAAATACACTTAACGGAGGTAACCAATATTTCTGGCTCAAATGATGGCATTGGTGGAAAACTATTCAATGAAAAGATAGTTGAAGAATTGAAAGCTGTTGATATTTTGTAAATTTAGTTATAATTTATTGATTATTTATGCCTAAACCAACAATCTGTTCTTTCGGTCTGGTAGGCTTTAAATTCGGTATTTATCGGGAAACCATGTAAAACGTTCTCAGAAAATTGCGTGCGAATCAAATAGTTAAAAGCTCCCATATCACCCGTATAATTCGTTTTATTGTCAAAATTATATTGCTGATGAATCGTGGCCAGTTTTTCAATAAATTCTTCCATCACTTTTATATTTCCACCAATAATTCCGCAATTTAGCAGTAGGTTATCCTTAAAATTTTCCTCATAATTAGTGTAACCTTCAATCTTATTTCTCAGGTGTTCGGAATGACTTTTCATCCATTCATTGTCCAATTTCTTAGGTTCGTCTCCACAGAAAATACAATCTATATTTGCTCTAAAAAATGGTTGTTCACAAGGGTTATTTACCACTATAACATCCGAAATATCCGTCACAAAAACATTTTCAATCTCTTGAGCATTAGATTTCAAAAAATCATTATAAATCAAGTACCGATAAACGTTAGGATTGAAATTTGTTTCGTAATTTATCTTGTTGAATTGTATATTTTTATTTGAAAATACCTCACAAAATGATTCAGAGTAGTTGTTGTGAAAAATAATTCCGTGTAAATCTAACTTTATCAATGATTCACACCAATTTTTTATCTGTGAATAATCATCATTTGGTAAGATTTCATTTCTGTTTACATCGTATATTCCGGTGATTTGACAGGCCAAGAAAACGTTTTTATTAATTGTCAGATTGGACATATTCATTAAAATTGGGAAGGGTTACTGAATTTTGTTTTTTCATTTTTGAAGTGATGCTGTTCGGAATATTTCGATAATAAATGTAAGTTCTAAAGTCTAACTTTTTAACGATATACTCTTTTGAAGCACGATCGTAAAAGTCAGAATCTGCAGCGTAGTTTCCTTGAAATGTAAGATTCAGAAACACTTCTTTTTTGCCAAATAGCGTAGCAAAAAGGATGCAATCGTCCACGTGAATCAAATTGTTGAGATTATATTTATCGGGCAAGTAATAATCATCCTCATTATCAACAATTGTCTCGGTTGTTGAAGCAATTAAGTCAGCATTCGTCATTTCCTCCAAACACAAACTAAGATGATTGGGTTTGTATTCATCATCGGCATCAATGATGGTTATGTAATCGCCGTTGCTTATTTTCACGGCTCTGTTTATGGACTTCGCCTGACTACAATTACGGTGGCGTAAATAAGTGATTTTTTCTTCGTGTTTTATGGCGTAGTTCAGTAATTGATTGTCAGCGTCATTAATGCTCCCATCATCAATAATGATGAGTTCAAAATCTTGAAAATTTTGATTTAGAACGGAATCCAATGCTCGTTTAACTAAATAAAAATTTGTATTGTAAACTGACATTAACACAGAAATTTTGGGGGTTTTTTCCATAAAAGCTAAAGTTTTTGTTCATGTATATTGTTCTTATTTCTCAACTGAAATTTAAACTTTGTGTTCAACCTATGGTTAAAATAGATAAATGAAATAGTAATAGAGATGATACAAATAATGGGCAAAATTTGAGATAAATCCATGAGAAAACCTAACCAAGACGTTTTCTGAGTACCAAAATTTTGGTAGATTAAAATGACAACTGTTGCAAAGTAGCCACTAAAATCGGCGAGATAGAACAAAAAACCAACGTTGGCTTTTTCCTTCAAAACAGCCAAAAGTCGGTCGAACAGCATTCCGTTGTAGGGAACATACGCCATATACAAACCAATACCCAGAAATACTGTCCAGCCGAAAGAATTTATTCGATGATTTTGGAATAAAACCGTTGAAAATAGTATCAAAAAACATCCCATGAAAATCATGAAGAGATTTAACAAAAATGCAGTTTTATGGTCTTTTACGAAATACATTAAGGCGGTTAATATACAAATCACTAAACCTATCAAAGACTCTGTTTTGGTAAAAATTGCCGCATCAACAATTCCCATTTCTCGCCAAATTTCTACCCCAAAATTATCCCGAATGTCTCTCAGAATGGTCATTAACACATAGACTATAATTAAGGAGATTAATCCAAAACCATATTTTTTTAGAAAATTATTGCGAGTAACCGAGTTCATGGGTGAGCGAACTGAACGCTCTTTTTGGTCTATATCGGTTGGTTTTGGAGCAATGGATAAGGCATAAATTGAAATAAGTAATAGTGGAAAGAAAATTAGTGCCGTCCAAAAAGGCATCCAATATTCATTTATCCCCAAATTGATAAAATATTTTCCAATTGATTTTACAATGCCTGATGAAACAATAAAACTAATGGCTAATCCCGCTCCCAATATTTCGGTAATTTGTCGGCCTTCCAAAAAACTAAAAACTAATCCATAAATCATCCCTAAACCCAACCCATTAAAAAATAAAAAAATGAAATTATAGGGTGGTGGAACAAGGGCAAAAAACAGTAAATTTATACCCGAAAAAACAATCATCCATAAAATATAAATGGCTCTTTTTTTTGGCAAAACCTCCGATACTACTTTGATTCCCAATCCTTTAGCGGTGGCATAACCTAATACTTGCGTGATAACCAAAATAATTTTATAATCTATCCCCAGGAGTGTAATACCGTGAAAATCTGCGGCGGTGAACGGTTTGCGGAAGGCGTACATACAGAAATAGGTGCTGAAACCGGCAAGCCCTAAATAAAAGGCTATAAAATGTTGAGATTGTCTTTGAAGAATGTTTTGAATTCGTTTCATGGTGATATTTTACCCACAATGTTAATGACAAAACGCCTCAAAATTAGGACTTTACAATGTCTTAATAATAATTTAACGTATGATTAAAGATTGAAAATTACCTTTGGAAAAAAATACACAAAAAGATGTCACCAATAGAGTTAGTCGTTTTCGATATGGCGGGAACCACCGTTCAAGATCGTCATGAAGTTGAAATGTGTTTTATGGATGCTGCATCCAACACGGGTTTAAGCGTCACACCCGAGCGTGTCTTGGCGTTGCAAGGATATTCTAAAATATACGTTTTTGAATTGTTATGGAAAGAAATGATAGGAGAAGAACATCCTGATTTATCGGAATTCGTTAATAATTCTTATCATATTTTTTGTGGGATATTAGAAAACCACTATCGTATAAACGACATTTATCCAACGGAAGGTTGTTTAGAAATCTTTGAATTTTTAAAAGAAAAAAACATAAAAATAGCCCTAACCACGGGTTTTTATCGAAAAGTTGCGGATATTATTCTTGGTAAATTAGGCTGGCTCGAAGGGCTTAATGCGCAATATGTCGGCGATAAAAATACCATAATTCAAGCATCCATTGCATCGGATGAAGTTACGAAAGGTCGCCCAGAACCGTTCATGATTCAGAAAGCCATGAAATTACTTGATGTTCATGATAGTTTAAGGGTAATTAACATTGGCGATACACCTTCTGACTTAAAATCTGGCATTAGAGCGGGTTGCAGAATGTCTTTGGGGGTGACAAATGGCACTCATTCACGCTCCCAATTAGCCGTTCATAGAAACGATGGATTGTTGATTAATCTATCTGAATTAGAACAATTTATAAAAAATAATGACCATAAATTGATGTATGAAAAAGTATGATTTAATTGTTATAGGCGCAGGAAATTTAGGTACTTTTCATGCTTATCACGCTTTACTGAAAGGTAAATCTGTTTTGATGATTGAGAAAGATTCTGAACCGCTGGAAGCAACTGTTCGTAATTTTGGGCAGATTGTGCCTTCGGGGCAAGCACTCGAAAACTGGTTTGAATACGGTCGTGAATCTTTGGGGATTTATAAAAATATTCAATCAAAATTTGATATTACGGTTCGTCAAAATGGATCGTATTATTTCGCTTCGGATGACCAAGAAATGAAACTTTTGGAAGAAACCCGTGCTTTGTTCAAACTGCAAAATTATCCTTCTACTTTACTCAATCGAAAATCTTGCTACGAGCGTTTCCCAAATTTCAATACTGATTATTATAAAGGAGGATTGTTTTTCTCAGAAGAGATTTCCGTCGAACCCAAAACGATGGTGCATCGGGTTAGAAAGTTCTTAATTGAAGGTTTGGGACTCGATTTTCTGAATAATACAGTCGTCAAAGATTGTGATATTGAAAATGGGATTTGTAAAGTGCAAACGGCTGATAATCAACTGTTTTACGCTGAAAAAGTGGCAATTTGTAGTGGGTATGAATTTAAAATTCTCTTTCCCGAAATATATCGACAAAGCAAAATGAAAATCTGTAAATTAAATATGATGCAGACTTTTCCGATGACCGATGTAAAGTTAAATGGTAATATTCTTTCGGGGCTTTCGATTCGTAGATATGATAGTTTTAAATCGTGCAATTCTTACAAAAATCTCATCACCCCTGAATGGCAGAAACCTTATCAACAATGGGGAATTCATCTTTTATTCAAACAAGCAGTCGATGGTTCAATCATTATTGGCGATTCTCATGAGTATGCCAATGTGGATAATAATTCACAACTTCCGATTGGTATAAACATGGAAATCAACGATTTAATTTTGAAAGAAGCTAAAAAAATAATGCAACTCCCCGATTGGAAAATTCAGCATTATTGGGCTGGTTATTATGCACAAGCTATTGACGGCGGTATTTTTGAACACGAAATTGGTAACAAAATTTATGTTTCTACGGGTATCGGTGGCAAAGGTATGACAACGGGGGCTGGTTATAGTAGAAAACGAATCGAAGACATTTTTCAATAAAAAAAACAGGGTAAAGCCCTGTTTTTTATAAATCCATAACTACATACAATTAATAACTAACATAAGTATTCGTAAAACTACCATCATCATACAAATCAATTATGGCATATCCAGCCTCGGTATGTTGATATTTTCCTAACCACCATCGCCCCGAAACAGCGCCATTACAGCAATAGGAAACACCATTATAATCGACTCTATCCGATAAATGAATATGCCCCGAAACCGCTAATTTTACGTTTTTATTATGATTAAAAAGTTCCGAAATTTCCTTCGCATCGGTGTGCATCCAACTGCCTGGCACTTCCCAACGGCCTTCTTTTTCCTTCATATTATTTCCATCAAAAAATACACAAGCCGATAGAATTGGAATATGAGAAATGACCATCGTTGGTTTATTATCAGTAATTCCCTTTAAATCTTGACTAAACCATTCTCGCTGTTCATCGTCCAAATTGGCTGTGTACCAACTTCCATCCTGCTTTTTTTGAACACTATCCAACATTACAAAATGCCATTCTTTTTTATCAAAACTATAAAAACGTTTATCCATTCCCATTTCATCCATCGCCCACTTTTTGCCATCATCAAAATTACTTCCAGTGTCTCCTTCACAACAAATGTCATGGTTACCTACATTATGATAGATTGGAAGCGAATTCTCAGCCTGTAGCACTTCATTGAAAAGTTTCCATTGTTTTTGAACATTCTCATGTTTTCGGCGGTGAGCATCCATGACACAATCGCCAGAGTTGATGATAAAATCGGGCTTAATTCCTTGATTCTGAATGTGATGTAAACATTTTTCAAAACCCTTTGCTGCACCAATTAACGGTTGAATGTGTACGTCCGTAATATGAGCAATACGAAGGATTCTTTTAGGGATGGCAACCGCTTTGGTTGAATTTGCTTTAACTAAACTTGGTAAGGATAATCCACCAGCAAGGAGACTGGCTTGGCGAAGTAAATCACGTCTTTGCATATTGTAATATTTTGGTTTCACAAAGTTGATAATTTACTTTAACCTATTGATTGCCTGAATATTAAGGCTTTGTAAAGGAATTGGTGAATTCATAAAGAAAGGCTTCCATCATGATTTTGTAACCATTTTCAAACCAATAATTCCCGCAATAATCAGTCCCAGAAAGAAAAATTCGAGTAAACTGATTTTGTTGTGAAAAAAAACAACTTCCACAATTTTGATAAATATAATCGAAACCACCGTCCAAACAGTAAATGCAATGGCCGTTGGAATATTTTTCATGGCAATTGAAAAGTAATAGGTATTCGCAGCACCAAAAAATAGATAGCCTGCCAAAGGAAGCCATGTAGAATAACCTTCTAACTTAAAAAAATTATCAAAATGAAGGGTTTTAAATTTTGAAAAAGATAGAAATTTTAAAGAAAACATCCAACAGGCTTCTAAAGCTGCCGCCAAAATGAGATAAATCCAAGCCATAATTATACGTTTTGAAAGTTTATTTTTTCAACTGAATTATAAAAGCCCGTCCGCAGTAAAATCCGTTGAAATAAGGCTTTTAAGTCAATTCCTTCGTTTTGGGCAATCGAAGGTAAAAAGCTCTTGGCATCCAAATTTGGCATCGTATTAATGTCTAAAATGTAAATTTCTTCTTGGTAAATGCGAATATCCGTACGAGACATTCCTCTAATATTCATGGATTTATGCAAGTTTAATACTTTTTGCATCATCTCATCTTTGAGGTTTTCGTCTAAATCTGGATTTAATACTTTTTCTGTAATTCCGTAATTTTGACCCGCAATATAAACCTCACGATTATCATTTGGACGAATTTCTAAGGGATTCAAAGCAACATAATCCAGACCATTTTCATTTGGTATTACGCCAATCGTAAACTCTCTTCCTTTTAAATAAGGTTGTATAATATAATCATCTCTCTCCAGTAACTCCTGATAAGGAATGTCATTTTTTTCAAAAACTAACATATTCAAGTGAAGACTTCCCATCCGGGGTTTTACGATAAAACGTTCATAATCGGTCTTCATAATTTCGCTCAAAGCGATAATTGGTGGAGTCTTTAAATTTATTTCCTTACAAATCTGAGGTAAATTTAACTTGTCTTTTGCCAAAATTTGTACTTCATAGCGACTCGCTGTATGATTGATTTCGTGGCTATCTAACCAACGAGCAATATCCGCTTGCCCTGCTTCACCAAAACCGTAACAAACATTAAAAACAACATCAAATTGCTTCAAAAAATCGGCAAATTCATCCGTGAATCCTACGAAATGAGTAACGTAAGGATAATAATTTTCGGGGGTTGATTTTAGGAATGTGGCAATGGTATTTCCGAAAATATTTTCTTTCCACGGGGTAAATGTGGAGTCAGAGTAAAGATAAATTAGCTTTTGGGTGGACATTTTTTTTTGGTTAGTTTACACCTCAAAAATACTTATCTTGTACAGATTTATTGATTAAGGTAAAGTTATTGAATTGTTAACGTTTATATTTTACAATAACATAAAGACTTGGTAATCATTACATTATAAACCATCCATATTTTTGTGAAAAATTTAAACAAAAATATTATGCAAACAGCTTCAAAAGTACTTGCCGCATTTCAACGTAATTTCACTTGGTTTATGACTTCGATGTTCATTTCTTAATCAAGAATTGTAATCATAACTTTTACTTAATATTGGGTTAATATTGAAAGCGTAATTTCGTTGAAAATTAGCTCCAAACTGAGAATAAATTATGATTAACAACTCGTTGAAAATTTTATTAATAGATGACGATCCAGACATCTTAGAACTCCTCGAATATAACCTCAATCGAGAGGGGTTTTTAACACAAACGGCTGAGAATGGCAAAATTGGAATTCAAGTAGCCGAAGAATTTATGCCCGACATGATTCTGATGGATGTAATGATGCCTATTATGGATGGTATTGAAGCGGGGAGAATTATTAAGCAAAACAAAAATCTTAAAAATATTTACCTCATTTATTTGACGGCTCGAACGGAAGAATTTTCGGAAGTTGCCGCATTTGAAATCGGTGCCAATGATTATATCACCAAACCCGTAAAACCTCGTGCGTTGATTAGTAGAATTAAAGCTGCATTCCAACGTAATAATTTCATTGAAGACACAAATTTTGATAAAGTTATTATCGAAGATTTAGTCATCAACCGACAGAATTATACCATTGCGGTCAAAGATGTATCTTTTGCCTTACCAAAAAAAGAGTTCGACCTGCTTCTATTTTTTGTGAATAATCCCAATAAAGTTTACACCCGTGAGGAAATTCTTAAAAGCGTTTGGGGGCATGGCGTTCACGTAACTGAACGCACGGTAGATGTGCATATTCGTAAAATCAGAGAAAAAATTGGGGAAGATTATATTCGTACCGTAAAAGGGGTTGGGTATTTATTTTTCAAAAATTGATAACAAACACTTAATATTCTGGCAATCATTGAGTTATAGTAAATGTTGAAATTTGTGTTAGAAATTGGTAAACAATATAATTATACACACCGATTCTCAATTCATGAAAACCGTCAAACAATACAAAACCGCTATAATTTCTGATGTTCACTTAGGATCGGAAGGTTCAAAAGCCAAAGAAGTTACCTTGTTTTTGAAATCTATCACCTGCGAAACGCTCATCCTGAACGGCGATATTATTGATGGTTGGCAACTCAAAAAAGGCGGTTCTTGGAAGAAAAAGCACACTACTTTTTTCAGGACTATTCTCAAAATGATTGAAAATCAGCACACAAAGGTGATTTATTTGCGAGGGAATCACGACGATTTTTTAGACCAAATTATCCCTTTTTCGCTCGGTAAATCATTTACGATTCAACGAGATTATATTATCAAATCAGGTAAAAAAAACTTTCTCATTACCCACGGCGATATTTTCGATTCGGTAACTTCCCACATGAAATGGCTTGCCTATTTGGGTGACGTTGGCTACACTACTTTGCTGACTTTCAATAAATTATACAACCAATATCGTGCTTGGCGGGGTCTGGAATATTATTCTTTTTCTCAACGTATAAAGCAGCGAGTGAAAGAAGCAGTCAATTATGTGTCGGATTATGAGGAAAAATTGGTCGAACTGGCGAAAGCAAATCATTGTGAAGGGATTATTTGTGGACACATTCACAAACCTGATATTCGGCAAATTGGCGACATAACGTACATGAATTCGGGGGATTGGGTTGAATCGCTCACGGCATTAGTAGAAAATCATCAAGGCAAATGGGAATTATTGTATTTTCTGAATGATAATCGGTTTGATTTATCAGATGATGAATTTTCTGAAGAAGCCGACGATGAATCATTTACGACTGCCAAAGGAATATTTATGAGTGTCTCTTAAGGAAAAAACTACTAAAATTTAATATAATGAGCAAATTCTTATTCGTAGTGCAAGGCGAAGGTCGAGGACATCTCACGCAAGCAATCTCTCTGTTTGAAATTTTGACTTCGGCGGGCCATCAAGTGGTTTCTGTGATGGTTGGTATGGATAATGAAAATAATCTGCCATCATTTTTCCGTGAAAAAATTTCGGTAAAAATAGATACTTTTCCAGCTCCAAGTTTGGTTTATGGACAAACCAAAGCCGTAAAAGTTTGGGATACCATTAGTACGCATTTGAAAAAAATCCCTAAATATCGCAAAAGCGTTCAGTTTTTAGCGAAAAAAGTAGAAGAATATCAACCGGATGTGATTGTCAATTTCTACGATATGATTTGCGGATTATACGCCCAGTTTTATTGTCCATCAATTCCAATCGTTTGCATTGGGCATCAATATTTATTATTACACCAATCTTTTATTTCCCTGCCGAACAAGCATATTGATAGGTTTCTATTGAACCTAAATACGAAATTAACTTCTTTAAATGCCACTCGTAAATTGGCACTTTCTTTCGTACAAATGCCTGATGATAAGGCAAATAGTATTGCGGTAACGCCCCCACTTCTACGTGATGAGGTCAAAAAGTTAACCCCTACCTCTAAACCTTTTATTTTAGCTTACATTACGCATCATAAACTCAGCGAAGACATTATCAACTGGCACGCCAATAATCGTGAGGTACAAATTCATTGTTTTTGGAATAATCCAGAATTTGCGAATGAATGGCAATTCAGAGAAAATCTGACTTTTCATCAAGTCGATTCCGAAAAGTTTTTACGGATGATGGAAGAATGTTCGGGCTTGGTTTGCACCGCCGGATTTGAGTCAGTTTGTGAGGCAATGTATTTAGGAAAACCCATTATGATGGTGCCAGTTCCAAACCACATCGAGCAAGAAATCAATGCTTGGGATGGCCAAAGAGCAGGAGCTGGGATTGCGGATACGGCTTTCGATTTGAGCAGATTTATCTCATATCTACCTGTTCATGAGAATATTAGTGAAAACTTTAAGTCTTGGCAAGGACAAACTTCTCAATTATTTTTGAAAAATTTAGAAGAAGTTGCTCAAAAAGAAGCGCAGATTTATACTTTCAAAAGAGGAAATGGTAATATATTATCAAAATCCTTCAGAAGAGCTTTGGGCTTCTAAAATTTAATATTAAAAACCAACAAAAATGACTTACTTTTGCACCCCATAAAATTTAGGTGTAAATGCAAGATAATCAGATAATTAACGATACGATTGAACAACAAGCTCAAGCTAATAATTTTTCAAAAAGTGCTTTTGGTCATGATTTTGTTTGGGGAGTAGCCATGGCTTCTTTCCAAAATGAAGGTGCTTGGAATTTAGACGGTAAAGGTGAATCTATTTGGGATAAATTTTCCCATAAGAAAAATCGAATAAACGACCGTCAAAATGCCGATGCTGCCTGTGAGTTTTATCATCGCTTTGAAGAAGATATTTTGCTGGCTAAATCGCTCAATTTCAATACTTTCCGCTTCTCTATCTCATGGTCAAGAATATTGCCAAACGGAATTGGAAAGGTGAATATGGCTGGTTTGGAGTTCTATCATCAAGTCGTTGATTGTTGTTTAGAAAATGGACTTGAACCGTTCGTAACGCTCTATCATTGGGATTTACCGCAGGTTTTGGAAGACCGTGGTGGTTGGACAAATCGTGAGATAATTAATTGGTTTTCCGATTATTGCGAGGTGGTAACCCGTGAATTTTCTGGAAAAATAAAACATTGGATGGTGCTAAATGAACCCGCTGGATTTGTGGGTTTGGGTTATATGACGGGCTATCATGCCCCAGGACGCATGGGCATGGGCAACTTTCTACCAGCCATTCACCACGCTGCCATGTGCCAAGCCGAAGGAGGAAGAATTATTCGTAAAAATATCCCCGATGCCGTCATTGGTACTACTTTTTCATGCTCATTTATCGAGCCTCTCTCGCAAAAAAATACTGATATTCAAGCCGCAAAGCGTACTGATGCTTTGCTAAATCGCCTGTTTCTTGAACCTGCTTTGGGATTAGGTTATCCCGTACAAGAATTACCTTTTCTGAATAAAATGGTAAAGAAGTACGTTCAAGAAGGTGATATGGAAAAATTAGCGTTTGATTTCGACTTTATTGGTCTTCAGAATTATTTCAAACTGGTCGTAAAAAATGCTTGGTGGATGCCTTATTTGGGTGCTTCGGAAGTGAAACCTTATAAACGAAATGTAAAAGAATTGACGGATATGGGTTGGGAAATTTCGCCCGATGGAATCTTTCAAATACTTAATCAACTATCTCAATATCAAGGAATTAAACAAATAATTATTACCGAAAATGGTGCTGCTTTTAAGGATAATTTAGAAGACGGGAATGTGAATGACCACGAAAGAATTGCCTTTTACGAAAGCTACCTTCAACACGTTCTAAAAGCCAAAGAATCTGGCGTAAAAGTGAATGGTTACATGGCTTGGACATTAACCGATAACTTTGAATGGACGGAGGGCTACAAACCAAAATTCGGCTTAATACACATTGATTTTGAAACTCAGTTAAGAACTTTGAAAGATTCGGGGAAATGGTTTAGATCATTTTTATCGGAATAGTTGAGTGTAAACCATGTAAATATCAATTAAAACATCGACAATTTGTCGATATTTTAATTCTTGAAAATCAAAGAATGAGTATTATTTTGTAAAATTGTAGCACAATTCTAAATATTCTATCAAACTTAATTTTAGCCAAATCAAAAAGCTCTTTTGTTGAAATTATTGTTTCGAGTGTTACATTTACAATTCTAATCTTAGAATTTATTTCAAATGAAGAATAATTTTGTTTTTGCATTTACGGCTTTTCTATTTCTTATTTCATGCAGTGATAAAAAAGAAAATTCTTTCAAAATTGGATTTTCACAATGTACAACGGGCGATAGTTGGCGGAAAAATATGCTTGACGGCATGAAACGGGAACTTTCTTTTTATCCAGAAATTACCTTTGAAATGAAAGATGCCGAAGGAAAAACAGAAAAGCAAAACCAAGATATTCAGAAATTTATTGAGGAAAAAGTAGATTTATTAATTGTTTCGCCTAACGAAAATAAGGCTCATATCGAGGTAATTGAAAAGGCATATAACGCTGGAATCCCCGTAATTATTTTAGACAGACGAACTGCTTCCAATAAATACACTGCATTTGTGGGGGCTGAAAATTATTTAGTGGGGCAAAATGCCGGGGAATACGCCAACATTTTGTTGAAAGGGAAAGGAACTGTTTTGGACATAACCGAGGGGTCCAATAGTTCATCTACCATAGATAGAAACGCTGGATTTGAGGATGCCATTAAAAAATATCACAATATACGCTTCTCTGAATCTTTGTTGATAAGTGATTTTGACAGTATTCCGATGAAAAAACATTTTGTGGAACACCCTTCTTTAAACTTAGTTTTTGCTCATAATGATAGAATTGCTTTATCCGTTTATAAAGTTTGTAAATCTTTGGGATTATCAAAGAAAACAAAAATTATTGGCGTGGATGGATTAGCTGGTACAAATGAAGGTTTAGATATGGTCAATAAAGGCATGATTGATGCCACTATTTTGTATCCAACGGGAGGAGAAGAATCTATTCAAACGGCTGTAAAAATTCTTAAAAAGCTGCCATTTAACAAAGAAAATCAACTATTTACTACTGTTATTACACCCGAGAATGTACGGATTGTGTTGTCTCAATTTCAGAAAGTAAAAGTTCAGCAACAAGATATTGAACGCCAAGCCTTAAAAATAGTAGAATTAAATACCACTTATTCTTCCCAAAGAAACCGCCTTTATTTTATTAGTGCCTTGCTATTAATCGTGATTATTTTGGGGGGATTTTTATGGTTTTTATTGACCGAAAAACAAAAATCGAATAAAGTTTTAGAAGAACAAAACCTTGCCATAATCAAGCAAAATGAGGAAATTGAACGGGTTTCGCTCCAAGCCCGACAAGCCGTTGAGGACAAAATACGGTTTTATTCGTACATCTCTCACGAGTTCAAAACACCGCTGAGCTTAATCTTAACGCCCACCGAAGATTTATTAAATCGTAAATCTTATGACAGTAAAGAAGGAAAACCAATTTTGGCTCTAATCCTCAAAAATGCCAATCGTTTACTAAGATTGGTAGACCAAATTCTGGATTTTCGGAAAATTGATGCGGGCAAAATCGTACTCAATACCGAAACGTATGACTTGGTGAGTTTTACCAAAGAAATTGTCAATGATTTTGCCATCAAAGCCAAAAAGAGCAATATCGACCTCCAATTTATTTGCCCATTTAAGGAATTACCCTACACTTTTGATGCGGAAAAATTGGATAAAGTTTTCTTCAATATCATCTCAAATGCCTTCAAATACACACCTAATGGTGGTTTAATTCATATTACGCTATTACGAAGCATTCAAAATATTGAAATTACCATTGCGGATAATGGCGTTGGCATGGATAAAAAAGACAAAGACAATGCCTTTGAACTTTTCTACCGTGCTACCCAAAATGTTTCGTTCGGAACGGGATTGGGACTTGCACTTTCTCGTGAATTCGTTGGGCTTCACGATGGCGATATTAGCATTGAGTCAGAAAAAGGGAAAGGAACAACTTTCAAAATTGTATTGCCTTATTTGGAAAATAATACCGCCATACAAAAACAGCCTATTCCTTTGATAAATCATACGATTGAAAATGATATAATAGATTTGGATTACAGTAAAAACAATAAAACCGAGTCCGAAATGTCCATTGTAATTGTGGAAGATAACCTTGATTTGTTACAGTTTTTGAGTAATAAATTTTCCCAATTCTATCAAGTTCGTACTTCTGAAACTGCCGAAAAAGGTTGGGAAATTATCCTAAATACCATCCCTGATGTCATTATTAGCGACATAACGTTGCCTGGAAAAGATGGAATTTCGCTCACAAAACAAATAAAAGAGGATTTCAGAACCTCTCATATTCCTGTAATTTTATTAACTGCTAAGGGAAAATTAGAAAGTCAAATTGAAGGCGAAAAAGCGGGAGCCGATGCGTATATGGGTAAACCGTTCAATCAACAATTATTAGAAGAAAAGGTAAAAAATCTATTGGATAATCGGGATAGAATCAGAAGAAGGTTCTCGAATGAAATTACCAATTTGAGCCACGTTCAATCCAACGAACGTAAGTTTTTGATTGATTTTGAATTATTGATTGAAAAATACATGAAAGAAAATACCTTGTCGGTTGAACATTTAAGCAAAGAAATGGGAATGTCGAGGGTGCAACTTTATCGAAAAATTACGGCTTTGACCAACAAGAATGTCAATGATTATATAGCAGAATTTAAGGTTAAAAAAGCGAAGCAATTATTGCAAGACCCCACCAAAAACATTACAGAAATAGCGTATGCATTAGGTTTCAATAATCCAGGGTATTTCACAACCTTCTTTAAACAAAAAACGAATCAAACTCCGAGTGATTGGCGGAATGTTTGAAGTAACATTTCTATACTTTCTGTAACAATTTGAAACTTTTATTTATAAATGAAATAACTAACTATCTCATAATCAATAAATTATATTCAAGTAACAATTCTGTCATTATTTGAAAGATTACTAACATACAATCCTTTCAAACTTCCCGAATTTTGACTCATTAAAAAATCTAAAAACGATTTTACAGCATGAGTCAAAATTTAAAAGTCTTCGTTTGGTCAATCTCTGCCGCTTTGGGTGGTTTTCTTTTTGGCTTCGACACCGCCGTAATTTCGGGCGTGGAACAAACCCTTCAAAAACTCTGGAATCTCTCCGTTTTTGAACACGGCTTCACCGTTTCAATTGCCTTGATTGGCACCGTTTTAGGCTCTATTTTGGGCGGAATTCCTGCGGAAAAATACGGTAGAAAAATTAGTTTATTATTGATTGCCTTCCTCTATTTAGTCTCCGCTTTGGGTTCTGCTTACGCCAACGAATGGACGACTTTCTTGATTTTTCGACTTTTAGGCGGTTTTGGTGTAGGGGTATCTTCGGTGGTTGCACCCATGTATATTTCAGAAATTGCTCCACCTTCCAAGCGTGGGCGATTAGTGGCTCTTTTTCAATTTAACATCGTCTTTGGTATTTTGATGGCTTATTTATCGAACTATTTATTGGGTGAAATGGGCGATAATTCGTGGCGTTTGATGTTGGGCGTACAGGCTATTCCTTCGGTAATATTTATTCTAACAACCTTGGGAATTCCAGAAAGTCCCCGTTGGTTGATTTTGAAGCGTGGAAAAGTGGAAGAAGCCCGCAAAATCCTCCAAACCATTGATGCTTCCCAAGCCGACATAGTGGTTTACAATATTCAGCAAAATGTTTATGCGGCGAGTCAGTCTAATTTCAGAAACTTATTCCAATCCATCTATAAACGCCCCGTTACTTTGGCGATTTTATTTGCCGTTTTCAACCAGGTTTCGGGAATTAATGCCATTATTTATTACGCTCCTCGCATTTTTGAAATGGCTGGTTTGGGGAAAGAATCTGCCTTGCTTTCATCGGCAGGAATTGGGTTTATTAATCTGATTTCCACGCTTTTAGGTCTTGCATTAATTGATAAATTTGGTAGAAGAAATCTAATGTTAGTGGGTTCTGTGGGACTAATATTAGCGCTCAGTCTGGTTGCTCATGCCTTTTATATCAATGACCTTGGCGGTATGAACGTGCCTATTTATCTCTTTCTTTTTATCGGATTTTTTGGATTCTCGCAAGGAGCGGTTATTTGGGTTTTCATTTCTGAAATATTTCCGAATGAAGTCCGTGCTTATGGACAGGCGCTGGGAAGCTTCACCCATTGGATTATGGCGGTGGTCATCTCGTTTTCTTTCCCTTACATTTCGGCAACTTTTGGCGGTGGGCTGACCTTTTCTTTCTTCGCTTTGATGATGGTTTTACAACTTCTTTTCGCTTGGAAAATGATGCCCGAAACGAAAGGGACATCCCTTGAAAAAGGGGAAGATGTGGTGCTCGTTCATTAAAATTTAATAATAACGTATGAAAAAATTAAACGTAATATGTTTCGGTGAAATGCTCTGGGATATGCTTCCCACGGGTAAGATGGCGGGTGGAGCTCCAATGAACGTGGCAATTCATTTGAAAAATTTTGGTCATAGTGCCTCGATTATCAGTCGAGTTGGGACGGATGATTTGGGCAAAGAATTACTCGAATTTATTGATAAAAACGGACTTGATTCGCAGTTTATCCAACAAGGACAAAATCACTTAACGGGCGTGGTAAAAGTGAATATGGACGATAAAAATAACGTGAGTTATAAGATTGTCAAACCCGTTGCTTGGGATTATATTTTGTTGGGAGAAGAAGCCTTAAATGCCGTCAAAAACGCTGATTGCTTCGTTTTTGGAAGTTTATCCACAAGGTCTGAACAGACATTTGACACGCTCAAAAAACTATTAGAAGTAGCTCCTATAAAAGTTTTGGATATCAATCTTCGCCCGCCTTATTATGACAAAGAAACGCTTGAATTTCTATTAACAAAAACGGATATTCTCAAACTAAATCATTTAGAATTAGACGAAATATGTGAATGGTTTTTTGAATCAAACAGTATTTCTGAAAAGCTATCGAAACTTTCAGAAATGTTTAACATCAAAACCATCTGTATAACCTTGGGCGAAGACGGAGCAATGCTTTTTCACGAAGGAAAAATCTATAAAAGCTCAGGGTTTGAAGTGGAAGTAGCCGATACCATCGGAAGTGGAGATTCATTTTTAGCTTGTTTTATTGCTAATTTTTTGAACCAAGAAAACATCGAAAAAACCCTCCAAAAATCCTGTGCCGTGGGGGCATTGGTAGCTCAGAATCATGGAGCAACGCCTTTTATTTCAGAACAAGACATTCAAAATTTATTGAATAAAAACACTCAAAATTAGAGTACTCAACCATATTAAACAATCCAAAATGATGAAAAAAACTTTATTATGTTTCTTTATCGTGCTGCTAACCACGGTTCAGGTTACCTTGGCACAACAACGCACCATTACGGGAAAAGTAGTGGCGGCTGAAACCAATGAAATGCTTATTGGGGCAAACGTTTTGATAACGGGAACAACCAAAGGAGCAACCACCAATGCCGATGGAAATTTTACCCTAAGTGTTCCCGACAATGCGACAACTTTGATAGTTTCTTACATTGGTTATGCTTCAAAAGAGGTATCAATTAAGGGTTTGAGCAACATTACCATTGCCTTAGTGGCGGGTAAAGAATTGAGCGAAGTCGTGGTGGTTGGTTATACTTCTTCCAGAAAACAAGATTTGACGGGAGCGGTTGCCGTGGTGGATTTAAAACCCATCAAAAACATCAGTTCGGGAAATCCAATGCAAGCTTTGCAAGGTCGTGTGGCGGGTTTATACATCGAAAAAGATGGTTCGCCAAATGGTTCAAACAGTCGAATTTTGATTCGTGGAGCCAATACTTTGGGTAATAATGACCCACTCTACGTGATTGACGGTATCCCAACCACTCGTCCAGAAGTGTTTCAAAACATGAATCCTTCTAATATTGAATCTATCCAAGTGTTGAAAGATGCCTCAGCTGAATCAATTTACGGAGCCAGAGCCTCGAATGGTGTTATCATCGTAACCACTAAAAATGGCGGTGATACCAACGGAAAAGTTGAATTTCAGTTCAACAGTAGCGTTGCGGTTCAATCAGAAAAATCAATGCGTTTCAAAATGCTGAATTCGGCGGATAGAGGTCGTGCTTTATGGCAAGCATCAGTGAACGATGGACAAGATCCAGCGGCTGGTTATGGTGAAATCTATGATTTTAATTGGAATAAAAACTACGCAAATCCAGTATTATCGGGTGTTTCAGTGAAGCCTTTTGTGGGTGGTGATACAAACACGCCCGCAGGTGATACTGATTGGCAAGATGTAATGTACAAAACGGGAATTGTTACGAAAAATGACTTCACGGCATCTTACGGTAACAAAAATTCATCCGTAGAAATCAATTTGGGGCAACTCAAAAATACGGGTATGTTGCGTAATACTAATTATGACCGTTTGAGTGGTAGCATCAGTGCCTTGACTCGTGCCTTCAATGATAAAGTCAGATTTGGCGTTAATTTACGAATCGCTAATTCCAATGAAACTTTAACAGCAAGAGATTTGGGGGGTGCTTCAACAACCTTTTTGGCCGTTACTTTAGCACCCACCATTCCAGTCTATCAAAAAGACGGTTCAACGTATGCGGGTGAATTAGGTGCTGGTTATTCGGATAGAAATAATCCATTGCACATGCAGGATTTAGCGAAATGGAATAATGCTAATCGTTTGAGTTCTTTCGGCAATATTTTCGTGGAAGTTCAACCGATTAAAAACCTCTTTTTTAAATCAAATATTGGAGCAGATAATGCTAATTTTTTGAATAAAACAATCTCTCCCACTTTCTCAGAAGGTGCTTTAAACCGTACCACTAATAGCTTGGTTTTCGATCAAAACCACTATTTGAGCATGACGTGGTCTAATACTTTACGCTACAATTGGGATTTGAACAACGATAATCACTTCAAATTTTTGTTAGGAACAGAATACATAAAAACCGATATAGATTTTCAAAATACCAAAAAAGAAGGTTTTGCGCTTCAAACGGAAGACTATTTTACTTTGAATGCGGGTACTGGCAATACAACAGTTTCAGGTGGTTCAACGGGCAATCGATTATTCTCGCAATTTGGACGGGTAGATTATAATTATTCGGATAAATATTTAGCCGCATTAACCCTTCGTCGTGATGGTTCATCTCGTTTTGGCACGGATAATCAATACGGTATTTTCCCAGCGGCTTCGTTCGGTTGGAAGTTGGATAAAGAGGCTTTTATGAAAGATATCACCAATGTTTCTGAGTTGAAATTACGGGTTGGTGTTGGTCGAGTAGGGAATCAACAGATTGGAGATTTAGCTCGTTTTGGCCTATTTGATACCAGATATGGTACTACTTTATCGCAATTAGTGGGGGGCTTTTGGGAGCAATATCAAAACATTGGAACGGCTTATGCTTTGTCTGGCGCTAATACAGGAACATTGCCTTCTGGTTTTGTACAAACACAAGCGGCAAATTCAGCTTTGAAATGGGAAACAACTGATGAGGTAAATGGAGGAGTTGATTTTGCGTTCATGAAAAACAGAATTTTTGGTTCATTTGATTACTTTTCACGCAGTACAACGGGTATTTTGATTACGCCTCCCGTGGCTTCGGCATTGGGTGAGGGGCAATCAAAGGCAGTGAACGGTGCTTCAAAATCGAATAAAGGATGGGAGTTCGTATTAGGTTATCGTGGTAAAAATGATGGAGAACTTAAATATAATGTGACCGCAAATTTTGCTCATTTCAGAGATAAAATTACTGATTTACCAGAAAATGTACGTCCAGCTTATGCAGGAAATCTTGTAAATACCATCATCGGGCATTCTCAATTTGATATTTTTGGCTATAAAACCAACGGACTTTTCCAATCTCAAGCTGAAGTGGATGCCGCTCCAACACAAATTGGCGCAGGGCCAGGAAGAATCCGATATGTGGATACGAATGGCGACGGGAAAATTGATGACTTAGACAGAACTTGGATTGGAACAACCCTTCCTGCTCTTGAATATGGTTTACGAGTTGATTTGACTTATAAGAATTTTGATTTATCGGTTTTTGGTTCGGGAGTTGCGGGTAGAACAGGTTTTGATGTTTATACTTTGTACAATAATTTGATGAAAAGTAGAGAAAACGTTGGGCCTGGTGTATTCAATGGCTGGACTCCACAAAATCCAAATACAACGGTTCCTGCATTGACCTTGAAAGATAATAATAACGAAGGACGTACTTCTGATTATTTTATCGTTAATACTTCTTATTTCAAATTGCGGAATCTTCAATTGGGTTACACCATTAAACCGAAATCGGTGTTTTCAAGAGTGCGAGTTTATGTGATGGCTGAAAACCTCTTCTGGATTAAAAGTAGTAGTTATTTAAGCCCAGATCCAGAGCGTATTGACCTCGACCCTGTGCCAATTCCTAAAACTTTTACTTTTGGTATTAACGCATCATTTTAATTAGGTAACAGGCTGTAAGCAATAGGCTTTAAGCAAATAAATCTTATGGGTTAAAGCATATAACTTATAGCAAAATCAAATTCAAATTCAAAAATGAAAAATAAGATATTCTCTTTTATACTCATTGCAGGGTTACTAACATTTAACTCATGCAAAGATGCCCTTGATTATACACCAACGGGTGTGTTATCATCCTCAGATTTAACCTCCCCAACTGCCATTGAAGGATTGGTTACTGCCGCTTATGCCGCCATCGGCAACGGTGATATGATTGGACCAATTTACAGTGATTGGGTTTATGGAAGTGTGCGTTCAGACGATGCCTACAAAGGCGGCGGTGGTACGGGTGACGTAGGAGAAATTGATGCACTGGAGCATTATAACCTTACTACGCCATCGATTGGAGCTTTTGTTACAAAATCATGGCAAAACCTTTTTAAGTCAATTTCACGAGCAAATGTGGCTCTACGGGCTGTAAATACACTTTCTGAAGCGAGTTACCCAAATAAAAAAATCCGTTTGGCGGAGTTGCGCTTTTTGAGAGGTCATAGTTATTTTATCTTGAAAAAACTGTACAAAAACGTCCCAATATTCGATGAAACAGCTACGGGAGAAGATATTTTGAAAGTATCGAACACGCTTACAAATGATGAATCATGGAATAAAATTGCCGCTGATTTTCAATATGCAGTGGATAATTTACCCATTTCGCAACCCGAACTCGGAAGAGCCAATAAACTTTCTGCTACGGCTTACTTAGCAAAAGTTAAACTATTTCAGGCTTACGAACAAGACGTGAATCACAAGGTAATTAATATCAATAAAACCAGATTGCAGGAGGTTGTTACGCTCACGCAAGCCGTGATTTCGTCGGGAAAATACAGTTTGAGTAAGGATATTGCCGAGAACTTTATTCCTGAAACTGAGAATGGTTCTGAATCAATTTTTGCTATTCAATTTACGATTAATGATGGCACAACGGCTGGTCGTTTGAGTTATGAAGATGGCTTGAATTATCCCCACGGAGCGCCTCAATACGGATGTTGTGGGTTTCATGCACCAAGCCAAAACTTGGTAAATGCTCACGCAACGGATGCGAATGGTTTGCCTTTATTGGATACTTTCAACGATAAAATTGTAGATTTGTCCGCCTCAACCGTTGACCCTCGCCTTGACCATACCGTGGGTATTGATGGACATCCGTACAAATATGATAATACGAAACCGTTCAGTAATAGTTGGGTGCGTGACCCAGGCGTTTACGGAAATTTCCACACGATGCGTCATCAACAACAGGCTTCGAGTGGTTCTTATTTTAAATTAGGACCGTTTATGGGAACTGCCAAAAATGAGGATATTTTGAGATATGACGATGTTCTATTGATGCAAGCCGAAGCCTATATTGAATTGGGGCAGCAAGATAAAGCCTTACCGTTAATTAATCAAATCAGAGCGAGAGCGGCAGTAAGTACGGGCAGATTGAAAAAAGCGGATGGTACTTTTGCTTCAAAATACAATGTAAAAGAATACCTAAGTACAGGTTGGACGCAAGATTACGCCCGCAAAGCGATGCAGTTTGAACGACGGTTAGAATTCGCCACCGAAGGACCAAGATTCTTTGATTTAGTACGTTGGGGAATTGCAGAACAAACTTTAAATGGATATATTGCTAAAGAAAAAGTAAGAAGAACATTTCTTGCCACCGCAAAATTCACGGCAGGAAGAGACGAATATTTGCCAATTCCACAGGCTGAAATTACCTTTACAAATGGTTTATATAAGCAAAACCCTGGGTTTTAGGGGATTTTATTTATATAAAAATGTTGGACTACCGAAGGTTGGGTTCAAAACCCAGCCTTCAGTCTCTATCCCAAATAATAGGAAAACTAAAAAATTATTGATTGGAAAAATTGCAATGGTAGTAGAACATTTCTACTGCCATTTTTTAAACCTTCACACAAAATGAAAAAAATACTATCACTTTGCACTCTCTTAGTTTTATGGACTTGTCAGACAGGTTTAAGCCAAGTAAATTATCGTCCAGCGTATCATTACACGCCACCTAAAAATTGGGTAAATGACCCAAATGGTATGGTTTATTTGGATGGGGAATATCACCTTTTTTACCAATATAATCCCTTTGGGACAAAATGGGGACACATGAGTTGGGGACACGCCGTAAGCAAAGACTTGAAAACGTGGAAAACTTTACCGCTTGCCTTAAAAGAATTTGATAATGCCGATGGAAGTCAAACCATGATTTTTTCGGGCTGTGCGGTGGTGGATGAAATGAATACTTCGGGGCTTTTTACGAAAGGATTTAAAAAAGGAATGGTGGCAATGTTTACTTCGCACGTAATGAAAGACAAAAAAGATATTGCCCAGCATCAGAGCTTAGCGTACAGTTCAGATAAAGGTAGAACTTGGAAATATTACGCTAAAAACCCTGTATTAGACATTGGTAGCACCAATTTTAGAGACCCAAATATGTTTTGGTATGCCCCAAAAAACAAATGGATTGTATCGGTAGTAGTGGCATTAGAACATAAAGTGCAATTTTATGAATCCAAGAATCTGAAAGATTGGTCATTGTTGAGTGAATTTGGAAAAATGGGCGATACCAGTAGTGTTTGGGAATGTCCATCTTTGCAAAAAGTACCAACCAACGATGGTTCAGAGAAGTGGGTTGTGATGATTTCGAGTGGCCATCGTCAACCTAAATACGTAGGAATGCAATATTTTGTGGGTGATTTTGATGGAACAACTTTTACCTCACAAAAACAAAAGGAAATTCTGTATGTCGATGAAGGGAAAGATTTTTATGCGGCCATTCCTTTTTATAATCGCCTAAAATCACAACCAAATCCAATCATTATGGGTTGGGTAAACAATTGGGCGTATGCCAATGACGTGCCAACGGAAACATGGCGAGGCGGGTTTTCACTACCCAGAAAATTATCGCTTTTTCAACAGGATGGAATTTATCAATTAAAACAAACGCCTATCGTTTCGGAGAATATTTTTACGGAGAAATTAACCTTGCAACCAAATGAAAAAATCAATTCGCAAACGATTGCTTTGAAAGATAATTTGTATCGTTTAGTCTTGAATATCAAGTTATTAACCTCAAAAGGTTTTGCGTTAAACTTAATGAAAAATGGTGATGAAGCGAGTGTTTTGACTTATGACGTAGCCACCGAAACATTATCTTTTGACCGCAAAAAATCTGGAAAAACAGATTTCAATGAACGATTCAAAACAATCGAATCCATGCGAGTAAAACCTAAAAATGGACAATTAAAATTAGATATTTTGGTGGATAAATCAATCGTAGAAATTTATGCCAATGATGGTGAGAAAGTTTTGACTGACTTGGTTTTCCCAACAAAAGAGAAAGGAAGCGTGGAGATAATTTGGAAGTAATTTCTAACATACACGAATTTAATATTATTGTAAATCCCTTAAAATATATCCGTTTTTAGGGGGTTTATTATTTTGTAATGAATTCACTTGGCATAAAATTCTACTACTCTCTTTTTTAATTAAATCTCCAAAACATTTAGGAAAAATTTCAACTTTTCTTATGATGTAATAATAATTGGTTTGTCAAAAAGATATTTTTTTTTGGATTCTCTAATATTTATCCTTTACATTTGTCAAAACTTTAGGGGTGCCTTTAATATTACGGGCTGAGATTATACCCTCAAAACCTGAACAGCGTAGTTGCTGCGTAGGAAAAAGTAAGGCAGACATTTCATAGCGATTCGGTGTATTCCGTTTTCAAAATTTCACTGCTTTTCTTGGTTAAATTTAATGATTGACAATCAAACAAAATGATATTGTTGGGTTGCTTTGTTGAATATATTACGAATGTTTTAGGCTAATGGCTTCGGCTGTTAGGGTATAATTCTGTGTATGTTTTCGGCTCATTAGTTTAGTCAATAACCACTTTTTCTCATCCAAAGGTCTTCCCCGAAAGTTCGTTTGTGCTCAATTTTTAAATCAATCGAACGAATGAACATTTTTATTAATGACGAACCTACTGAGTTCGAACAGCCCCCAACAATCGTTGATATTTTAACAAAACTCCAAATTTTTGAAGTCCATGGCATTGCTGTGGCCATGAATGATGAAGTCATCAGAAAGGCTGATTGGCAAGCAATTACTTTAAATCAAAATGACCAATTAATGCTCATTCGGGCTACACAAGGCGGATAATGATTTTTGTAGCACAGGTTTTAACCTGTCTTTAATTTACCTTAACTGATAGGTTAAAACCTGTCCCAATTCAATGAAAAAAGCCGAAAAAACACCCCAAACAGAAATAATTAGTAGAGCCCCATTTCCTGCCTCTAAAAAAGTATATGTACAAGGTCAATTACATGATATTCAAGTAGCTATGCGTGAAATTACGCTTTCGGATACTTCAATTAATGGCAAAATTGCCTCAAAAAATGCCCCTGTGACGGTGTATGATACCAGTGGTCCATTTACAGACCCTAATATTGATCTTGATGTGAGAAAAGGCTTGCCACGTTTGCGTCAGAACTGGATTTTAGAGCGTGGCGATGTGGAAGAATTGGATGCTATTACTTCCAATTACGGACTTGAAAGATTGGCCAATTCAAGTTTGGATTCTCTTCGTTTTGAATATTTGAAAAAGCCTTTAAGAGCGAAAGCAGGACAAAATGTTTCGCAGTTGCATTATGCTAAAAAGGGTATTATTACGCCCGAAATGGAATATATCGCCATTCGTGAAAATCAGAGAATTTCGGAAGTCGATAATATCGGACACCAACACGCAGGACATAGTTTTGGAGCAAATACGCAAAAAGGCTTAATTACACCAGAATTTGTGCGTTCGGAAGTAGCCTTGGGACGTGCCGTAATTCCTAATAATGTCAACCATCCCGAAAGTGAACCGATGATTTTGGGACGTAATTTTTTGGTGAAAATTAATGCCAATATCGGAAACTCAGCGGTGTCGTCTAATATTGAAGAAGAAGTTGAAAAAACCGTTTGGGCTTGTCGTTGGGGTGCTGATACCATCATGGATTTATCGACGGGTAAAAATATTCACGAAACTCGTGAGTGGATTATTCGTAATTCGCCCGTGCCAATTGGTACTGTTCCGATTTATCAAGCCCTCGAAAAAGTAGGCGGGAAAGCCGAAGATTTGACGTGGGAAATTTTCAGAGATACCCTCATTGAACAAGCCGAACAAGGCGTTGATTATTTCACGATTCATGCGGGCGTATTGTTGCGTTACGTACCGATGACGGCAAAACGAGTAACGGGAATTGTGTCTCGTGGGGGTAGTATTATGGCAAAATGGTGCTTGGCACATCACAAAGAGAACTTTTTGTATACCCATTTTGAGGACATTTGCGAAATTATGAAAGCGTATGATGTAGCGTTTTCGTTGGGAGATGGCTTGCGTCCAGGTAGCATAGCCGATGCGAATGATGCCGCCCAATTTGCGGAATTAGAAACCTTGGGAGAACTGACCAAAATTGCTTGGAAACACGATATTCAAACCATTATTGAAGGGCCAGGACACGTACCTATGCACCTCATTAAGGAAAATATGGACAAGCAATTACAAGAATGTCACGAAGCACCTTTTTACACACTTGGGCCTCTTACAACCGATATTGCTCCCGCTTATGACCACATTACGTCGGGTATTGGGGCGGCAATGATTGGCTGGTTTGGCTGTGCGATGCTTTGTTATGTAACGCCAAAAGAACACTTAGGATTACCCAATAAAGAAGATGTGAAAGTTGGGGTGATTACCTATAAAATTGCGGCTCACGCTGCCGACCTTGCCAAAGGGCATTACGGCGCACAAATTCGGGATAATGCTTTGAGTAAAGCACGTTTTGAATTCCGTTGGGAAGACCAATTTAATTTATCGCTCGACCCAGATACCGCTCGTGAATATCACGATGAAACTTTACCAGCCGAAGGAGCGAAAATTGCCCATTTTTGTTCAATGTGTGGCCCAAATTTCTGTTCTATGAAAATTACGCAAGAAGTACGGGATTATGCTGATAATATGGGCGTTGACGAGCAAGAAGCCTTAGCCAAAGGTATGGCAGAACGCTCAAAAACCTTCATTGAGGCAGGTTCACAGGTGTATATTTAGATGAATATGAAAAAAATAATCATCTCTAATCCAACTGATTTTGAGGGAGAAATAGGCTTAATAGCACAGTTATTAACGGATAATTCTCTGGTTTTTCATCTCCGAAAACCAGCGAAATCATCCGAAGAATTAACCGCATTTTTAAGACAAATTTCTCCCAAATTTTACCGACAAATTGTGTTGCATTCACACCATAATTTATTGAAAAAATATAACCTTAAAGGTGTTCATTTTACCGAAACAATTAGGCAAAAACTATCCGACGAATCCTTACTTTCAACCGTAAAAACATGGAGAAAAAAAGGATTAACTGTTAGTTTTTCTTTGCACAGTTTGGATGCCATTGAGCAATTGCCATGCAAAGCTGATTATGTTTTTTTAAGTCCCATTTTTCAAAGTATTTCAAAAGCTGATTATCCATCTGCTTTTTCCGTAGAAACGTTGAAGTATTTCTTTAAAAATAGACAAAGTGCTGTGCCAGTTTTGGCGTTGGGAGGAATAAGTAACGACAACATCGAAATGATACAAACGATTGGTTTTCAAGGATATGCGTTGATGGGTTCGGTTTGGAAAATAGGACAGATTTCTAATTAATTCACTCTCAATAAACCATGAACAAAAGACCTTTTGCCCTCACTATTGCAGGTTTTGACCCATCGGGTGGGGCAGGACTGTTGGCCGATATTAAAACTTTTGAAGCCAATCAGATATATGGTTTGGGCGTTTGTACGGCTTTGACAGTACAACACGAAAATCGTTTTGATGCTGTGAAATGGATTGATAATGAGTTGATTATTGAGCAAGCAAAATTACTTTTTGAGAAATATTCAATTCAGTATGTTAAAATTGGATTGGTGAAAAGTTTAGAAGATTTATCAAGAATTATCAACGCATTATTGGCTTGGAATCCTGAAGTAATCATTATTTGGGACCCAATTTTAAAAGCCAGTGCTGGTTTTAATTTTCACGATGAAATTAATGTCATTACCTTAAAAACGATTTTAAAACAGATTTATGTACTAACGCCCAATTTACCAGAAGCGAATTTATTAGTAAATGACTCGTTAAATACAGAACAAAAAGCCCTGATTTTAGCCGAAAATTGTGCAGTTTTTCTAAAAGGTGGTCACGGTAATCTGGACGAAAGTAAAGACATATTATTGTATCAAAATCACCGGTTTGAGTATTTCGCAAAACGGATTGTACACGGCGAAAAACATGGCTCTGGTTGCGTGCTTTCATCAGCAATTACCGCCAATTTAGCTAAAGGATTTCCTTTAGAAAAAGCCTGCGAAGAAGCTAAAAAGTATATTACGGCATTTTTAAGCAGTAATAATAGTCTGTTGGGCTATCATCATTTTAATTCAAAAACAGTACCATGAAAATATCAACCCTTCATTATATCACCCAAGATTTAACTCATATTTCGCATTGGGAACAAGCCCGTTTAGCTTGCGTTGGCGGAGCGGATTGGGTGCAATTACGAGTAAAAAATCAGGCACTTTCCCACTGGAAAGAAACCGCCTTGCGTACTCAAGAAATATGTAAAAATTTTGGAGCGACTTTAATAATCAATGACAACGCCCAAATAGCCTTAGAAATTGAGGCGGATGGTGTGCATTTGGGTAAAACTGATGGCTCGCCGATTGAAGCAAGAGCAATGTTAGGTGAGAAATTTATCATTGGAGGCACTTCAAACACCTTTGAAGACATTCAATTTTTGCACGAAGCAAAGGTAAATTATATCGGATTAGGGCCTTTCCGTTTTACCAAAACCAAGAAAAACCTAAGCCCAATTTTAGGATTAGAAGGCTATCAATCTATTTTACAACAATACAAAATGGCAAATTTATCGTTACCAATTATTGCCATTGGAGGAATAACTTTAGATGATGTAGCAATACTTAAAGCCAATCATTTATACGGAATTGCCATTTCTTCTTTGATAAATTTAGCAGAAAATCCTGTGGTAGTTACGCAAACTTTGCGGGAAATGTTATCATAAAATATAGCCATGAAAATAGCCAATAAAGAATTTACGTCAAGACTTTTTACGGGTACAGGAAAGTTTAGTTCCAATGCTTTGATGCAAGAAAGTCTGTTAGCTTCTGGTTCGGAATTAGTGACGATTGCCCTCAAAAGGGTAGATTTACAAAATCCAGCCGATGATATATTAGCACATCTAACCAACCCACGCATCAATTGGTTGCCCAATACTTCGGGCGTGAGAAATGCCAAAGAAGCCGTTTTTGCGGCTCAATTGGCCCGAGAAGCGATGCAAACGAATTGGGTGAAATTAGAAATTCATCCCGACCCAAAATACCTTTTACCGGACCCAATCGAAACCCTAAAAGCGGCAGAAGAATTGGCAAAATTGGGTTTTGTTGTGTTGCCTTACATTCACGCTGACCCTGTTTTGTGCAAACGTTTGGAAGACGTAGGCGTTGCGGCAGTAATGCCTTTAGGTTCGCCAATTGGGAGTAATAAAGGCTTGCGAACGATTGATTTTTTAGAAATAATAATCGAACAGAGTAAAGTTCCCATTATCGTGGATGCAGGAATTGGTTCACCTTCTGATGCCGCCAAAGCGATGGAAATTGGAGCGGATGCCGTGTTGGTAAATACCGCAATTGCCGTAGCACAAAATCCCGTTGCGATGGCAATTGCCTTCAAAATGGCAGTAGAAGCGGGTAGAATGGCTTTCGAAGCCAGATTAGCACCCCTAAATAATCACGCTGTGGCGAGTAGTCCGTTGACAGCATTTTTAAATTTATAACGATGAATTCTTTCCAAACGTTATTTCTTCAACATTCTTGGGACAGTGTTAAACAGAGTATTTTGGCAAAAACTGCCCAAGATGTTCGACAAGCTTTGCAAACACCCAAACGTAATTTGGAGGATTTTAAGGCGTTGATTTCGCCTGCTGCCATGCCATTTTTGGAAATATTGGCACAAAAAAGCCAGCAGATTACCCAAAAACGCTTTGGTAAAACGATTCAAATGTATGTGCCTTTGTATTTATCCAATGAATGTCAAAATATTTGTACCTATTGTGGCTTCAGTTTTGACAATAAAATCAAGCGAAAAACCCTCAACGACCAAGAAGTTATTGCCGAAGTTGAGGTATTAAAATCAATGGGATTCGACCATGTTTTGTTGGTAACGGGCGAGGCAAATCAGACCGTTGGCGTACCGTATTTGAAGCGAGTAATTCAATTAATTCGTCCGTATTTTTCGCATATTTCGATGGAAGTACAGCCTTTGGACGAAATAGATTATACTGAATTAATTGCCGAAGGATTAAATACCGTGTTGGTTTATCAAGAAACGTACCACGAAGAAGACTATAAATTGCACCATCCTAAGGGTAAGAAATCTAATTTCCAATATCGGTTAGAAACGCCCGAACGTTTGGGAAAAGCAGAAATTCATAAAATGGGTTTAGGCGTTTTGATTGGCTTGGAAGATTGGCGAACCGACAGTTTTTATACCGCTTTGCACCTCGATTATTTGGAAAAAACGTTCTGGAAAACAAAATATTCTATTTCATTTCCTCGATTACGCCCTTTTTCGGGTGGACTCGAACCCAAAGTAGTGATGTCGGATGCCGAGTTGGTACAATTAATTTGTGCCTATCGAATTTTTAATGAAGAAGTAGAGTTATCTATTTCAACGAGAGAGAATGAAATTTTTAGAGATAATGTGATAAATTTAGGGATTACGGCGATGAGTGCAGGCTCAAAAACGAATCCAGGGGGCTATAAAGTTGATCCACAATCGTTAGAACAATTTGAAATTAGTGATGAAAGAAGTCCTACTGAAATTGCAAAAATGATTCAAAATCAAGGATATGAGCCCGTTTGGAAAGATTGGGATATGGCTTTTTAGATGGAGTTTGGACACAGATGACACGGATGTTCCAACACAAATTTTTATGTCTTAATATTCTGATTGATATAGTTATTTCAACTTCCCGAAAGTTTTAAAACTTTCGGGAAGTTCCTCAATCCAAGATTTTAGGATAAAAAATATTTAGAAAACTTCTTAGACAGTTTACTTAATCTATGTCTTGATTTTAATACATGTGACAAATAAATATTGATAATTAACACTGTCCTACCGAAAATGAACACTAACCGTTATAATCGACAAATAATATTGCCCGAAATTGGCTTTGAAGGTCAGCAAAAATTAATAAATGCCCGAGTATTAGTGATTGGGGCAGGTGGTTTGGGCTGTCCAATTTTGCAATATTTAGTAGCGGTAGGTGTTGGAAATATTGGCATTGTCGATGCCGATGTGGTGTCTATTTCTAATTTACAACGCCAAATTTTATATACGCTTGCCGACGTAGGAAAACAAAAAGTAGTCGTGGCGAAAGCCCATCTTTTAGCTCAAAATCCAGATACTAAAATTGATATTTATCCAGTAATGTTACACTCGTCAAATGCCCTTGAATTATTCAAAAACTATGATTTTGTGATTGATGGTTCCGATAATTTTGCCACTCGTTATTTGGTAAATGATGCCTGCGTCATACTAAAAAAAGCATTTGTTTCGGGTTCTATTTTTAGATTTGAAGGGCAAATTTCTGTATTTAATTACCAAAATGGACCAACTTATCGCTGTCTTTATCCCGAACCGCCCACCGCAGGAAGCGTGCCTAATTGTTCCGAAATTGGCGTAATTGGCACATTAGCGGGCATTATTGGCACGATGCAAGCCGCCGAAGCCATTAAAATTATTACGGGAGCGGGCGAAGTATTAAGCGGTAAATTATTATTGTTTGATATGCTCACGATGCGTTCTCAAATCATTAAGTTCAAAGCCATCGAAAGCAATAAAGAGATTTCAAAACTGATTGATTATCAAGAATTTTGTGGAGACTTTCCACTCGATTCAACGCAAAATATTGATGCTGAAACCTTACAAAATTGGATAAACGAACCACGAGATTTTCAATTAATTGATGTTAGAAATCCGCATGAATTTGAACGAGATAACATCGGTGGTGATAATATTCCGTTGGATGATTTATTAGAAAGTATCGCTCAATTAGACTTACAAAAACCAATTGTTTTTTGTTGTCAAACAGGATTACGCAGTGCCAAAGCCCTTGAAATATTGGCAAAAGAAGGCATTGAAGGGGAATTTTACACTTTAGCTGGTGGAAAGATTATTTAGCCATTTCTATATTCTTTCGAAAAATACCAAGCAAAGTATTTATATGTCCCTTATTGAGTTTATTGTTCCCAAGACTCTTTTTTATTAATTTAGGTCTCACTTCGTTTGCCGAATCTTTACTTAATTTATTTTTACGTACTTCCGCCAGTTATGTTGTTCTCTGAAGCCCAAAACTTCACGAATTTTGCGATTTGAAAACAAGGCTTCATACTCGCCTAATTCTCGAATTATTGGCACATGAGGAAAGAACTTTTCAGCTAATTCTTTACTGGGAAGAATGGCCCCATTATCATTATTTCCAGCATTGAAAACTTGATAACCAAGTCCGTCTTTTTCTAAACATAAATCAACAATTTGTCCCAGGTCACGTGCATCTATGTAACAGAAAGCATTCCTGCGTCGAACCTCAGGATTTTTAAAATAATAGGGAAACAGTTCAGCGTATTCATGGGGTTCAATTACATTTCCGATACGAAGAGCATAGATATCAAAGCCTGACCGTCGCTGGAAACTCCGGGCTGTTTTTTCATTTACGACTTTCGATAATCCGTAGCTATCCATCGGATCAACGTCATAATCTTCCTCAAGCGGTAATGATTTTGGATCGGTTTTACCATCTGAAAAACAGATACCGTAAGTGGTCTCTGACGAAGCAATAACAATCTTTTTAATCCCGAGTTTAACAGCCGCTTCAATTACGTTGTAGGTACCTATGGTGTTGACCCGAAAAGTTTCATTGTCAGGTTTGATTAAGATTCTGGGTACGGCGGCAAAATGCACTACAGCATCAAATTTTGGTACGCCAGTACCTGCCTCCAATTCTTCTAACCCAGCATACGAACTCATGGCGTTAAATACTTGTCCAGAATCAGTAATATCCACTATCAAATTATCTACCCCTGGGTGATTTAAAGGCGTAAGGTCAATATTCAGCACCTTATGTCCTTGTTCTACGAGGTAAGCAATTACGTGCTTTCCTGCTTTTCCTGATCCTCCCGTAAAAAGTATTCGCTTTTTAGTCATTTAATATGTTGTTTAATAAAAATATTACTGGTTGCGTACCCATTGAGACCGTATTGAAGCGCAAAAGTAGCATTGATTTAGCCCAAATTTTTTTTAATTGGATAAATTTTTGGAAAAAGAACTCAAAGACAAAAGAATAGTTAAAGATGGTAGTGTTTGATAAGGCTTTAACCTGTCTGATTTGTTCTAAGTACCCGTTAATAATTTTTTTATGTTAAAATCGAAGAAATGAATTTTCCAAGATTCTCCCAATTGAGCTAAACAACGATTGACTGCATAAAGGAGTCAGCCACGAATCGTCAACCTTTGCGAAATAGGGTAAAATGTCTTTTAATGTCGCACAAAGGAGTGATAGTAAAAGAATTATATCTCTATTTTGAGGTTGTTCCTAAAACCATTTACGAATGGTTTGATTTATGGGACACAGGCGGTAAATATCCTCGGAACTTAAAGGGAGTAATCGCTGAACTCATAGAGAATTATTCTCTGAAAATAACTATAAAAATCTTAAACGATACATATAAAAAAGCTCAAATTCACATGGCGCTATTCCCCCGAACTTAATCGTATTGAGATTTTGTGGAGAAAATGAAACGGTGCGACGATTCGCTATGAGTGCTTAGAATTTAATGCTCACTTGTCACTTGATAGACTCAAAATAAATCTAAAAACAATACTTGATAACGTGGGCAATAAACTTAACATTCAATTTGTCTAATAACATATTTGCTTAGTTGCTGGTATATTTCATAGATAATTAAATTTAGAACAAGTCAATTTTTAGTCGGATTTGGGAACAGATTTTCAAAAGCCTCTATCGTCCAAGCCTCATTTACACCGGTATATTTATCTCTCAAGGCTTTCACTTCTTCTGGTTGTACAACGGCCGATTGTCTTCCTTTTGGGACTCTTATATTTGTGCCAACAAATTCATACCGGATATAGCTTAGTACCGAGGCAATCCATTCATCAGAATTTTCTTTCATAGAGGCCATTTCGCTTGGGTACGTTTTACCTTCAATTGAGCCTTTCAGACCGTGCAACAAAATCCGTATCGCAATTTCTTTGTCGGCATTAATGTGTTTGGCACCTCGAAGGGCAGGAGCTGCATTGGTCGGAAGCCCTTTGCCATCGCCCCCATGACAAGGCGAACACATTCCCTTGTAAATTTCGCTACCACCCATAATTAGTTTTCTTTCTGGCGGCGTAAAACTGGCGAGTTTCATTCCGTAAATTTTGGCATCTTCATTTTTATCGGTGCTCTTTTTTACACTCGCCAACATTTGATTGTTCTGATTTTGGGCTAAAATTTCTTGCACAATTTTCTTTGCCAATTCGTTTTTACTGGCGCCAAATGATAATAGCAATTGCGTTTTTACCTCAAAACTTTCATCATTTGCCATTTTACCTAATTGGTCAATCCATTGATTATCATTTTGTTTGATGTACCGCTCGCTAATCCAAATGGCTGCCCGTCTCATTTGCGGGTCAGTATCTTTTAATGCTACCATAAGCAAATCTTTATTGATAGCATCTAAGCCTTCGAGCGTCCATAATGCGTGTAATTTTCCTAAAGCTGTACTGTTTTTTTGACCCATTGCCATAGCTTTTAGCGGTGGCACAACCGATTTATCACCCAAAATGATGAGCTGCTTTTGTGCGTTGTCTCTCCACCAACCGTTTGGATGATCTAAATACGCAACCAAATTTTTGGCAGGAATATCTAACATTTTGGGCATCGCACTTGGTTTATAACCGTCGTGAACCAATCGCCAAATTCTACCACGCTGATTTACTTTGGCCAACCCATAATAGTCAATTTTACCCCGTAAGTAGCTTCCTTTGGGTGTCCAATTTGATTCTTGAATAATACCCCTTGCCATATCTACAATATACAAACAACCATCGGGTCCTGTGTAGGTATTGACAGGTCTAAAATAGGTGTCGCTACTGGCCACGAACTCTTGTGGCGCTTCATAAGCACTTTCAAGGTAGGTTTTGCCTTCACGATTAATGACTTTAGCTCTTCTAATAATACGAGCAACGGGTTCATTGATGATATAATCGCCTACCAAATCGGCAGGAAGTCGGTCGCCTCTGAAAATAGATTGCCCATTGGCGGAAGTAAAATGATTTAGAGTGCTATCTTTCCGAACTCTGGAAAGTCCACCTTGTACGTCAGGATTTTGAATTTTTGACCAAACAGGACTAAATTTCTCTTCGCTGTAAGCATCGTTAAATTCTAACTGTCCATACTTTGGATTGATTTGAAATCCCGAACCTGCATTTTCACCACCACCTCGACTGAAAAACAAACGACCGTAATTGTCGGAAGTTAGGCCCCACTGACCATTTGAACCCGAATGAAGCGAGTCAGCTTGTAATTTTCCATTTATATAACGGAAACGGATTGGGTCAACGGTTTGATAAATATAATTATCCATGTTCCAGACAAGTCCACTTCTTTGATGTTCCAAATTGCCTGGGGCAACTTTTCCTAAAATATAAACAGGCTTTTTAACATCCGATATACCATCACCGTTGGTATCTTTATAGCTATAAATATCGTAAGTGTCAGTTTCATTGACCAACAGTTCATGGTTTACACAAAGTAACATACGAGGCAAAATCATATCTTTAATGAACACTGAACTTTTGTCCATTTTGCCATCATTGTTGGTGTCTTCCAATAGCATTACCCTACTTTTAGGGTCTTTTGTGCCTGTGCCATCGGTATCTTGGGTATAAGTTTCCATCTGAGCGACGTACATTTTGGCATTACCATCCCAAGCAATAGCTACGGGTTCGGTAATCATGGGTTCGCTCGCCACTAATTCCACATGATAACCCTCGGGAACGATAAATTTTGTAAGACTTTGCTCGGGTGAAAGTGGCAATAATTTGAATTCAAGATTCTTAGGCACACTATCAACCTTCATTACCAAATTAGATATAAAGGAATCGGACGGAGATGTGTCCTTATTCAACGTTTGGCGTTCAGCATAAATCATTATTGCTGAGGCAAAAAGACCGTACTTTAGAATTTCGAGTTTCATTTAATGTTCTTATTTATTAATTTATTTTCAATATTTTGAATTGATAATTATTAAAGGCTCATGCACAGCATAATTTAATGGAATAGTTTATTCAACTTTAATAACATAAAGGTAATATTATATGTCAACGCTCTTAATATCAATCATTTATACGGTAATTATTTCTTCATTTATTTTTAAACTATTTTTATGCCTAAAGGAATATTTGAAAATTTGGAAGGTAATATTTTTAGAATATCTAAAACTTGAAAAAATTTGGCCTGATTATCAGGATTTAATTTAACTATTTCATGATAAAGTAAAGCATTAAAACCAGGAACCCGGGAAAGTATTTGAATCAGCTAAATCAAAAGGTTCAAGAATCAGAAAAAAGCATCTAAATCAGCTATATCATAGGTGAGAAAAATTAGTTCTCGTAAACGCAATATTTACTTAGCATAAATATTGTTTTGATTTATTAAATACTTAAATAGGGGTTTTGAGATAATTTTTATCCTATTTTAAAACGGATATTTAAAAGGATATTTTTTTGTAACTTGTTGAAAATACATAAATTACAAGCTTTGTCTTATATTAGATCCAAACGGTTAGCCCAGCACAACGCAGAATAAAAATTGTTATACGGCATAAAAAAACTAACTTTTTAAATATTATTCCGTAATTCGTGTAAATATTTTAAAGTAAATACCAAAAATTAACATTCAAAAATTAATCATGAAAATTAATTTCTTTTCCAAAATCATGATAGCAATTTTATTGCTATCAGTGAATTCAAGTCTGTTTGCCCAAAAAAAATGGGGTGGAATGACCCTATATACCGTGAGAAACGAAATGGGCAAAGACCCAAAAGCTACGCTTAAAGAAGTGGCAGATTTGGGCTATAAATACATAGAAGCCGTTGATTATAAAGATGGAAAGTTTTACAACATGACTCCTGCCGAGTTCAAAGCATACACGAAAAGTTTGGGTATTATACCGATCAGTGTACACATGGGATCTATGACTACCAGCAATGCGGACGTATTAATTGCTGATGTAAAGGCCGCTGGGTTTAAGTATTTTATCTCTCCTGTACCACCGATGGGTATGTTTAACTACGATGCAAAAGCAAAAAAACTTACTATGACTGATGATATAGAAAGGCTTGCAGGTGTTCTGGATACCATAGCACGAAAAGCGGATGCTGCTGGTTTAAAATTCTTATATCATAACCACGCATTTGAATTTGAAAAAAATAGCAAAGGAATTGTACCAATCACCTATTTGCTTGAACACCTTGATGCTAAATATGTTAATTTCCAAATGGATCTTTATTGGGTTACTAAAGCGGGCGTTGATCCAGTGAGTTTATTCCAGAAATATCCGGGCCGATTCAAAATTTGGCACGTTAAAGACATGGATGATCAGGGACGTTTTGCACCTGTTGGCAAGGGTTCTATCGATTTCGGACGTATCCTTAAAAATGCTAAACTTTCAGGCATGGAATATTATATTGTAGAGCAAGATCAAGTTTTTGATGGTCTGCTACCAATGGAAGCCATTAAAGTGAGTAGAGAAGGACTAAAAAAGTTTGGGTTTAATTAAAAATACAGAAATAAAGAAAAAGCAGAGCTCTTGTGAAGAACTCTGCTTTTTTTATAAAAAAAATAGGAACTATATACTTATTGACGCAAATAAGGTTTCCTTTATCAAGGAGACGACCACCTCAATATTTTTTTCTCAATTCATTTTACGGTTGTATACAAATGAAAAATTTCAATTCAACCATAAAATCAATCAACTTCCTACGAATCCATCTTAAAGCAATTATCCAGATAATCTCACCACAAAAAATGTAGCACCGTTAGTCGGGGCCAGCTTTTAACAATGTTTATAAAAAATAGTTGTAAAGCACTTTTTGATGTATTACACCTAAAACTCTTTACATGGTTCCGACTAAATATTTAACATCTTACTCGAATTGTATTTTTTCTGACTTAATAGTTCGATAAATTTGTAATATATTTTGTAATGTAAATAACATCAAATTTTGATGTACTCATAATACGATGACGGAGAAGCAAATAGATTTAATTTTAAAAATAATTCATGAGAATGCCAATGAAAAAGAACTGGTTTGGCTTGATTCAAAATTTACGAATATCCAATTGCTGCCCATAGCTTTTGTGGCTACTCCACGGTTTGTGGGCAAAAGAATAATCCAAAGTGATGCGATAAATATTGACGATTTAAACATTCAGTATTGGACGCTTGATAGATTGGTACGGGTTTATCTTCTATTATTATTGGAAAAATCTGCTCATGAAAATTATATTCCCCAAATTGAAACACTTTTTGATACTGCCGAAATCAATGAGTCTATTGCGCTCTTCTCAGTCTTGCCCTTGTTCAGTCAGCCCGAAAAATGGCTTCATCGTGCCACTGATGCGGTGCGTTCTAACATTGGCGATGTCTTTAATTCATTCGCTTTCGGAAATCCTTATGCCGCCAAATATTTTTCTGATTTAGCATGGAATCAATTGGTATTAAAATGTATTTTCAATGACAAGCCCATTCATTTAATCCAAGGAATTGACCGCCGTGCCAATCAGGCTTTAGCGGATATGCTCTCAGATTTTGCCCATGAACGGTGGGCGGCTGGACGTACTGTTCCCGCACAAGTTTGGCGTTTGGTCGTTAATTATTTGAATGAACGTATTTTAGAGGATATGACTACCTTATTTTTAAGCAATGACATCCATAATAAATTGGCGGCAACATTGGTTTGCTCGCATTCATTATCAGGAAATGATTTACTACTGAAATATCCCTTAGATAATCAAGAATTGACGTTGGTAAAGAATGGTTGGAAATATTTAGAAGATATTCAAAGCTAATTTATCATACAAAAAAGGGCAGAAAATCACATTTATATCATCAACTTTGACGATACAACAGCTAAATTAATTTAAAATATGTGCCTTAATCACGACGAAATAAAACAGAATCCTTCGCACTTTCAAGAGGCTGAAACGGCAATTGCTCTTTCTAATACAGAATACGGTAATTATAAAGATTTGATTTCGGGTATGAAATTTTTCGACCCGCATATTCACATGACTTCCCGCACTACCGACGATTATCAGGCTTTGGCTGATGCTGGCGTAGTCGCCATCATTGAACCCGCTTTTTGGCTCGGTCAGCCCCGAACGGGTTTAGCAAGTTTCAAAGATTATTACAGTAGCTTGGTTGGTTGGGAACGTTTTCGTTCTTCGCAATTTGGCATAAAACATTACTGCACCATCGGACTGAATTCTCGTGAAGCTAATAATGAAGCTTTGGCAGAACAAGTGATGGAAATTTTGCCTTTATATTTATTAAAAGAAGGCGTTGTTGGTGTGGGCGAAATCGGTTTTGACGACCAAACAGCGGCGGAAGAAAAATATTATCGTTTACAATTGGAGTTGGCCAAAGAAATGAATTTGCCTGTGCAAGTTCACACGCCTCACCGTGATAAGAAAAAGGGAACGGAAAGAAGTATGGCAATTGCTTTAGAACATGGCATTGACCCTAAAATGGTAATTATTGACCATAACAATGAAGAAACCGTAAAATCGGTGCTTGACCAAGGTTTTTACGCCGCTTTTACCATTTATCCATTCACAAAAATGGGCAACGAACGCATGGTAGAAGTCGTTAAACAATATGGTTCTGAGAGAATTATGATAAATTCTGCGGCAGATTGGGGTATTAGCGACCCATTGGCTATTCCGAAAACGGCAGCATTGATGAAAATAAAAGGCATTGCTAAGGAAGATATTCGTTTGGTAACCTATCAAAATGCCATTGATGCTTTTGCTCAAAGTGGACAAATAAATGTGGCGGATTTTGAAGCACCTATCACCATCGACCAAACGCAAAAATTTAACGGAAATACAATTCTGAGAGGCGGACAACAACCAAGAATTGACAAAGATGCGATTGTAATTCGTTAAAAAACATGAAATATTACTTACAACTAATGCGACCAGCCAATCTGGTGACGGCAATTGCGGATATTCTGGCGGGTTTATCTCTGGCAAAATTTATATTTTCGACCGATACTTTATCTATCCAAACGATTATTTTACTGAGTGTTTCAACGGTTGGTTTATACGGCGGTGGTGTTGTTTTTAATGATGTTTTTGATGCCGAATTAGATGCCATCGAACGTCCAGAAAGAGCCATTCCGAGTGGGAAAGTTTCTAAACAAAATGCGACTATTTTAGGATTCTTATTACTGGCAATCGGTATATTTTGTGCCTCAATGGTCAGTTTTGAAAGTATGATTATTGCTTTTTCGGTAGCAGTTTTGGCTTTAGTTTACGACAAATTTGGGAAGCATCACGCCTTTTTTGGACCCATCAACATGGGGCTTTGTCGGGGTGGAAATCTACTTTTGGGCATGAGTGTGATGATTTCATCTTTACACCAATTTTGGTGGATTGGCATTATTCCAGTTTTGTACATTGCCGCAATCACCATGATTAGTCGAGGTGAAGTACACGGAGGCAATCGGTCAATTTTATATTTTGCAGGATTTTTATACATCATTGTGAGTATTTCTCAAATTGTTATGTCTTATCAATTCGGGAATTTATTCATCACCCTTCCCTTTGTATTTTTGCACATCTTTCTAATTTTCAATCCCTTAATAGTTGCCATTAAAAACCCGATTGGACCCAATATTGGCAAGGCAGTAAAAGCTGGAGTATTGGCATTAATCGTAATGGATGCCGCTTGGGTAAGCGTTTCAGGCAACTATCCTGTGGCCATCGGTGTTTTATTGTTATTACCATTATCCATCAAAATCGCAAAAATGTTTGCGGTGACGTAATTTAAAATATAAACAATGAATCAAATTCAACAGTCGTTTCAAGTGCCATTTTCGTACAATATCATTTTTACGGAAAATATGTTTTCCCTTGAAAATCAGACTTTTATAAACTTTTTGAAAAACTACGGAAACACTAATTTTCGCAAGAAAATATTATTTTTAATTGATGCAGGAGTAGCTGAAAATCACACATATTTACCCGAAGCCATTAAAAATTATTTTGCCAACGAAGAATCAATGTCGCTGGCTTCTGAAATCTTGGTTATTCCGGGAGGCGAGCAAGTAAAAAATGACCCTAAATTTTTAGATGAAATTTTGCAAGCCATTGATAATCATGGCATTGACCGTCATTCCTTCGTTGTGGCGATTGGTGGTGGGGCATTTTTGGATGTTACCGGATATGCCTCAGCAATTGCTCATCGTGGGGTAAAACACATCAGAATTCCAAGTACGGTTCTTTCACAAAATGACTCGGGCGTTGGGGTAAAAAATGGCATTAATTTCTTTGGAAAAAAGAACTTTTTAGGCACATTTGCTCCGCCAATTGCCGTTTTTAATGATGCGAATTTCTTACGAACACTCAGTGATAGAGACTGGCGTTCGGGCATTTCAGAGGCCATAAAAGTGGCTCTCATTAAAGATTTAGCCTTTTTTGAATGGTTAGAAATTAATGCTGAGGCGATGGCAAAACGGGATGAATCGGTGATGTACTACCAAATTTTTAGAAGTGCCGAGTTACACGTTCAGCATATTTCAAGTGGTGACCCCTTTGAATTAGGTTCGGCTCGTCCATTGGATTTTGGACATTGGGCAGCTCATAAATTGGAATATTTGACCAATTTTGAGATTCGTCACGGAGAAGCCGTAGCCATCGGAATTGCTCTTGATTCAGTTTATTCGCATTTAAAAGGACAAATTTCGGAAGAAGAACTTCATCGAATTATCAAATTATTGAAAACCCTCGGATTTGAAATTTATCATCCTGCTTTAGCTGACAACGATAAAATAAATCTCTGGAAAGGGCTCAATGAATTTAGAGAACATTTGGGCGGAGAATTGACGATAACGCTTTTGGAGGCTTTAGGAAAAGGCGTAGAAGTCCACGAAATTGACTTTGAATTAATGAAAAAATCAGTCGATATTTTAAGCATATCGTAAGAAAAATTCCCCCACTTATATTTTAATCAATTCCCATGCAAACTCCTTTCGGACAATTAACGTATTGCAGCAACATTCATACCGGCGAAGATTGGCAACATCATTTTTCGGTATTACAAGAAAATATTCCTTCGATAAAAAAGAATATTTGTCCCGACAAACCCTTCGGCATTGGGCTTAGACTGGCAAATCAGGCGAGTATTGATTTGTCTGAACCGCAAAATTTGCAAAATTTTCAACAATGGTTAATAGATAATGATTGCTACGTTTTCACGATGAACGGATTTCCTTACGGTGGTTTTCATGATGTGGTGGTAAAAGATAATGTTCACGCTCCCGATTGGACAAGTACAGAACGAGTAGATTATACCATCAGAATGTTCCGTTTATTAGCTCAAATCTTACCAAATCAATTGACAGAAGGCGGTATTTCAACATCTCCACTATCGTATCGTTTTTGGTGGAAAGATGAACAAAGTTTAGCCAATGCCGTTCAAATTGCAACGCAAAATATGTTGTTAGTCGTGGACGAATTGATGAAAATTGCGGAAGAAACAGGTAAAATATTACACCTTGATATAGAACCAGAACCCGATGGAATTTTAGAAAATTCAGTAGAATTTATCGACTGGTATCAAAATGTTTTAATGCCGCAGGCTATCGAACATTTTGCTCAAAAGTCGATCTCTGCCAAATCAGCTAAAGAAATCATCAATACGCATATTCAATTGTGCTATGATATTTGTCATTTTGGGGTGAGTTACGAAGAACCACAACCTGCCATCGACCAATTAAATACTTTAGGAATTAAGGTTGGCAAAATACAGATAAGCTCAGCCATTAAAGTAGATTTTACGACTGATGCAGTCGCTAAATTAAAAGGCATTGCTCAATACGATGAACCAACGTATTTACACCAAGTTGTTGCCCTTCGTACTGATGGAAAATTTGATAAATATCCCGATTTAAAACAAGCCATTGATAGTTTTGAAGACGGAAAACATACCCAGTGGCGAGTGCATTTTCACGTACCATTATTCTTGGAAACGTATGGATTATTGAGTTCAACGCAATCAGAAATTGTTAAAACCTTAGCGATTCAAAAAGCAACGCCTTTTACCAATCATTTAGAAATAGAAACTTACACGTGGGGCGTTTTACCTGCCTCGGTGCAAGTTCCGCTGAATGAATCTATTATCCGTGAAATTGCTTGGGTACAAAGTATTTTGGCTCAGTAATATAGACAATCAGTCTGTGGTACTTAACTCATCAACATTATGCAAAAAACAGTAGTCATTGATATCGTAGGACTTAGTACAAGCCTGATTGGCGAACACACGCCTTTTTTGAAAAAATACCTTTCAGAACATCATTTAACGCATATTATGCCCGTTTTTCCTGCCGTAACCACCACGGCTCAAAGTTGTTATGTGACTGGGAAATTCCCCGACACGCATGGAATTGTGGGGAATGGATGGTATGACCGTGATGATAGTGAAGTGAAGTTTTGGAAGCAGTCTAATAAATTAGTGAAAGCCGATAAAATTTGGGAAGCCGCCAAAAAGAACAACCCGAAGTTTACGTGTTCCAAAATGTTTTGGTGGTATAATATGTATTCTTCAGCTGATTTTAGCGTAACTCCTCGCCCACAATATCACGCTGATGGTGTAAAAGCGCCCGATTGTTACTCACAACCCCCAGATTTACGGTATAAACTTCAAGCCGCATTAGGTACATTTCCCCTTTTTAGTTTTTGGGGACCCAATGCCAACATCAAATCTTCCAAGTGGATTGCTGATGCTTCAATTTGGGTGGATAAAGCCGAAGACCCCACTTTGTCGCTCATTTATTTGCCCCATTTAGATTATTGTTTGCAAAAATTTGGCGTTGATTTTTCAAAAATCAGTAAAGAATTAGGCGAAATTGACAAATTGGTTGAAGAGTTAGTAAGCCATTATAAAAGCACGGGGGCAAACATTATTTTACTGTCGGAATACGGAATTAATAATGTCAGTCGCCCAATTCATATTAATCGAATTTTAAGAGAAAATGGTTTAATTTCAATCAGAATTGAGCAAGGTTTGGAGTTACTGGATGCTGGAATTTCTAAAGCATTTGCAACCGCCGACCACCAAATTGCCCATATTTATTTTAATGATTTATCTGAAAAAGAGCGAGTTAAAACCATTTTAGAAAATACCGAAGGAATTGCTTTGGTGTTGGACGAAGAAGGAAAAAAAGAACATCATCTCGACCATGAACGTTCGGGAGATTTAGTTGTGATGGCAGAACCAGACGCTTGGTTTACCTATTATTATTGGCTTGATGATGCAAAAGCTCCCGATTTTGCAAGATTGGTGGATATTCATAAAAAGCCAGGTTATGACCCCGTGGAAATGTTTATGAATCCAAAAAATCCATTCATAAAACTAAGAGCTGCTTATAAATTAGCTCGTAAACTATTGGGATTTAGATATTTAATGGATGTAATTCCTTTGGATGCTACGTTGGTAAAAGGTTCTCACGGAGGAACATTAGCGGGTAAAGAATTTTATCCAGTGTTAATTTCTGACCAAAAAATTTCGGATAAAGATATTTTGGCAACCGATGTTTATGATGTTATTTGGAACTCTATTTTTGGGTAAATATTTTAAATAATATAGAGATTTATTTTTAAATTGGTGAAATATTTGCCGAGTAAGATATAAACACAGCAATAATACAGAAGAATTTATATAGGTTTTAGAAGTACCAAGCGTGTCTTAATAAAGCCAAAATATTTTTATCAGTCAAAAGCAAGCTGCAAAGGCTTGTCTTTGAGATTTTAATAATCCTTGCTTTCTTTTAAACCTAAAATAAAAGGGAACACTATTATCGGTCAATATTTTACGCACTTTCGCAGTCGAAGAAGTTAAAAATTTTAATACTCTTCTAATCGTCACTCTCAGATAATATATCTATTTTTTATTTTAGATATAATAACCAAAATATTATCAATTAGTAGATTTTCTATTATTATAAGACTCAGCCTATTACCTTTGTAATGTTTCAAAAATACCCGTCAATCGGATAGTTGGTTTTTGCTAAAAGGGAACTTTTAGATAAAATTAAAAAGGAATCGTGTGTGAATCACGAACAGTCGTGCTACTGTATTTAACCGTTTCAAACTGAAACAAGTCAATCCCCACGTTGCCCATTGTTCTAACAGAATGAGAAGGGCGGGAAAGATGTTATAAGTCAGGAGACTTGCCTTCTATCTCAATGATTACACGCTCACGAAAAGGGTGTAAGCCACGTATTAAACTAATTTTATTTCATCGAATCGTATAAAAGAGTATTTGCTTTTTAAGTATATGCCCTGTTAGAGAATTCGTGTGCGTACAGCTTTTGAAGGACGGTTTGGGTGTCTTGAGTTTTTTCATTTAAAACAAAAAGACAATGATTACTCACAATTTAGGTTATCCACGAATTGGTAGCCAAAGAGAATTAAAAAAAGGATTAGAACAATTTTGGGCGGGCAAAATCTCCCAAGATGAGTTGCAAAAGATTGGGCGCAAGATTCGCCACCAAAATTGGCAAATGCAAATTGACGCAGGTTTGACGTTGATTCCTTCCAATGATTTTTCATTTTATGACCACGTGCTTGACACCGCCTTGATGGTTGGAGCAATTCCTGAAAGATATCAGGTGGTAGTAAATAGCCAAAACAGTTCAGAAACGGATGTATATTTTGCAATGGCAAGGGGATTACAGACGGCAGAAGCGGATATTGGTGCGATGGAAATGACCAAATGGTTTGATACCAATTATCATTACATTGTTCCAGAGTTTACTGAAAATCAGGTATTTACTCGTTATTCAGATAAAATAATTCATGATTTTGAAGATGCTAAACAATTGGGCATCATTTCCAAACCAGTATTAGTTGGCCCCGTTACTTTTCTACTATTAGGAAAAGAAAAAGCATCTGGATTCGATAGAATTGATTTATTGGATAAAATTCTTCCAATCTACGTTGAAATATTGCAAGAATTGGCGCATAAAGGAGCTACATGGGTGCAAATTGATGAACCGTATTTATCCTTGGATTTGTCCGAAAATGAAAAAGTCGCTTTCCAAAAAGCCTATCAAACCATCAAAGAAAATGTGCCTTCGTTGAAGATTCTTCTGGCTACGTATTTTGAATGTACTGGCGATAATATCAACTTGGCGACCACTCTTCCAATCGACTGTTTACACATAGATTTAGTGCGTTGTCCTGCACAATTAGGCGATATTTTAGAAATCTATCATTTTGTAAAATCAGACAAAATATTGTCATTAGGCATTGTGGATGGACGAAATATTTGGAAAACGGATTTTAAAATAGCTTTAGATTTTATTCAAAAAGCCGTTAAAACCTTCGCTGAGGATAGAATAATGATTGCCCCTTCGTGTTCGCTTTTACATTCGCCTTGTGATTTGGAATTAGAGAAAAATAAAGACGTTTTAACCCTTGAAATTAAAAGTTGGTTAGCGTTTGGCAAGCAAAAATTGGCTGAAATTGTCACCTTAGAAAGGCTTTCAAATTCACAATACGATTTATCTATTACCTTAGAATTTGCCGAAAATCAAAGAGCGATTGAGAAAAGAAAAACATCCTTGTTGATTCATAAACCGCTGGTAAAACAACGAGTTGGAGCGATTACGGAACAAGATTCTCAAAGAAAAAATCCTTTCTATATCCGTCAAAAATTGCAATTGGAAGCATTAAAATTGCCTATTTTTCCAACCACAACCATTGGCTCATTTCCACAGACAGACGAAGTGCGTAAACTCAGAGCGAATTTAAAGAAAGGTATTATTTCGCAAATAGAATACGATGATTTTATTGAAAAAGAAATTGAAAGCTCAATTGTATGGCAGGAGAAAATTGGCTTAGATGTATTGGTTCACGGTGAATTTGAACGCAATGATATGGTTGAGTATTTCGGAGAACAATTATCGGGTTATGTATTTACACAAAATGGTTGGGTTCAAAGTTATGGTAGTCGTTGTGTAAAACCTCCCATTATTTATGGTGATGTTGAACGCACTACACCCATGACGGTTCGATGGTCTAAATTTGCCCAATCAAAAACGAAAAAACCGATGAAAGGGATGCTTAGAGGACCCATTACAATTTTGCAATGGTCATTTGTTAGAGACGACCAACCACGACGGACGACTGCCTTTCAGATAGCACTTGCGATTCGGGATGAGGTAGTCGATTTAGAAAATGCAGGGATTAAAATTATCCAAATTGACGAACCAGCCATTCGTGAAGGCTTGCCACTCAGAAAAGCGGATTGGGAATAGGTTGAAGCCTTTCGCTTGAGTGCCTCACAAGTCCAAGATGTAACCCAGATTAATACACACATGTGCTATTCGGAGTTTAATGATATTATCAAGCACATTGCCGACATGGACGCAGATGTTATCACGATAGAAACTTCCCGCTCTCAAATGGAATTATTGGATGTTTTTACTAATTTTCAATATCCAAATGAAATTGGGCCAGGTGTTTATGATATTCATTCGCCAAGAGTTCCAGAGGTGAGCGAAATGGTACAATTACTTGAAAAAGCGTTAGTAAATATTCCTGCTCGTAATTTATGGGTAAACCCCGATTGCGGTTTAAAAACCCGTAAATGGGCAGAAACGCAAAAAGCTTTGAATAACATGATTTTGGCTACCCAAGAATTAAGAATAATGGTTTTGGCGGAATAAAGTAAGGTTTTTCACGGGAGACGTCTCCGATGCAGATCTCACATAATAATTTGTGGGCATAATTGAAGTAAGATGGGTTGGAAAACTATTCTACTTCAATTATACCCACAAATTATTATATGAGATACTATTTTATCGTCGTTATAAACAAACAATGATAGTCCATTTAACATTTTAAGAAAAACTGTCTTCATTTGCGATGGATATATATTATTGATTGCAATTTCTTCCTGTATTGGGACAAAATAAAATAGTACATCGTAAGTTACTGTAAAACAATAAGTTAGCCGACGTGATTTTCATCCTTTGTGTTCATAAATAACCAATTTATTGGAAGAATATTTAGGTTTTAATTAAAATTAATTTTCCCTACGCAATATGATTCAACTAATTATCGTAGTCTAAATCAAGAAATGGTAAAAGACGATTTAGTAAAAATATTGAAGCTGTGTCGTAACTATGACCCTAATGCCCAACGACAGCTTTATAACAGCTTTTATCGTTTTGGATTGTCCGTTTGTGTGCGTTATGTAGCCAATCTTGAAAATGCTCAGGAATTATTAAATGATAGTTTTTTGAAAGTTTTCACGAACATAATCAAGTATAAAGAAGATATGGTTTTTGTTACTTGGTTCAAAAAAATTATTGTTAATACCTGTATAGATTTTTTACGGAAAAGCCACCGAGAATTACCTTCCGTTGGGGTAGAGGAAGCCTCTGAAGTGAGTATAGACATGGATATTTTTGAAAAATTCACTGTGGAAGAAATTGGTAATTTAATCCAGCAATTACCACCATCGTATCGAACCATATTTAATCTTCATATTATCGAAGGTTATCCACACAAAGAAATTGCCGAAATGTTGGGAATTAATATTGGAACATCCCTTTCTAATTTGAGTCGTGCCAGAACAAAATTACAAGAATTAATGGTACTGAATGACCATTGATTAGCAACTAAGTATCATCTTATGAATAAACTAAAATTATTAATCACTCCCAATAGCAACAGAATGGTATAAAATTTACGGAAAATGAATGAACATGATTTTGACAAATTATTCGGTTCTCAATTGCCTGATTTGGCGGATAAAAACTGGAGTAAATTAGCGGGAAAGCTCGAAAGCTTCAACCTTCAGCGTAAGATTGCTAAGCTTGTTTGGGTTTTGTGGGGATTGGGTATTTTGGGCGTTTTAATGATGGCGATAACGGGCGGATTATTCTATCAAATACAGGAACATAAACAGCATTTGAAGAATTTAGAAAGTCAATTAATAGCGATTAACCAGTCAAAAATATTTAAACAAGATACTGTATATCAGAAAGTTATTTTGCGTGACACCATTTACAGAACCTCTGTTTACCATAATAAAACAATTGATGGATTTAAATTAAGGCCAAATATTTTTGTTCAAAATCAAGGGAATGAAGGGCTTTATTATGAAAAGAATTATACTGGTAATAATCAAGAAGCAACTTTAACCGAACGTAATAAATATGATGAATTACAGGCAATTAACTCAAAAAAGATGGTTTTGGAGAAGATGAGAGAAAACTGGTCAGCAATAGTGAAACCAGATTCTTTGGTGGCAGATTTTGTCAATACCTCACCTCAATTCTCTCTGATTCCATCTTCTTTAAGCGTAGGTCTGATAGGGGCGTATCAATTGCCCAATGGCGATAATTTCCAGTTGGGAGATGGCTCACAATTTGGGTTTAGAACGGTTTTAGGGTACAACAATCGAAAGGGGCAGGAAAGATGGGGAGTAGTTTTAGATTTTCTGCAAAATAATTTCTCATTTACGAATCAAGAAGCTCGTGAAGGGATTATCAATTTGCCTCAAAACCTGCCGCATCTAACGGATTCGCACGTGAGAGGGGCAGATGTAAGAAATATTTCATCGTATCAATTTGGGATGGGTTTACGTTATAATCTGATATTCAGTACCAAATTTAAGCCTTACTTTGGCCTGAGTTGGTCGACTCAATTTTCTAATATTTACGGGGTAAACTATTTTACGGAAGATAGAATCGATAAACGAGAAAGAAAATTTTATGCTCGGTATGATAATCTGTCAAGCATTACCAATATTCTTGGAACTAATATGGGGATCAATTATCAACTCTCAAACCACTTCTCAACGGGATTGGAAGTTTACTATCAGTCGCATATTTCAGACCCAATATTAACACCAAACGCTTTGGGTGCAAGACTTAGCTTAAAATGTCATTTTTAAAAACAAAAAATTTATTCAATAAAACACCAGTAATGGCATTGAGTTTAACCAATCAATTTACTTAAAATCAGAACAGTGTGGCGTGTAAATTACAAATAGTTTATGTAAAGTAGTAACAGTATTATCTTTAATTGTGGAAGGCTTTCGTGGTTGAATTTTCCCAAACAGTTAAAGATAAAGGGTTGCTTAAATGGTAGAGGGCAATGCCATCTCCGTTTTTTTTTATTTAACATAGTTTTGGGGAATACAGTAAATAAAACTAATATCCTGTTTATGAATTCTGAAATAATACAATTTATTGCCAACTACGGTTATTTTGCCTTGTTCTTACTTATTTTTAGTCAGGAAATAGGCATCCCAAACCCGATTCCAAACGAGCTTGTTTTGGTCTATGCAGGCTATCTGTGTTCGGAAGGAACACTTAAATTTCCATTGGTCATACTCGCAGCCGTTGATGCCGATTTTTTAGGAACTAATATTCTCTATTTTGTTTTTTATTTCTTCGGAAAACAGATACTTAAACACAAACCGAAATGGTTACCAATTTCTGAAACAGCTATCAATAGAGCTTCTCAAAGGGTCTCTAAGGGGGGTATTTGGGCAATTTGGGTTGGAAGAATTACCCCTTTTATTCGTGGCTACACTTCAATTATTGCTGGAATTTTACACATTAAACCTAAGAAATTTTTACCCATTGCACTGATTTCAGCCTTTGTTTGGTCTGGAATCTGTGTATCAGTCGGTAAATTAATGGGTAATAATTTGTCAATGATTACCTCATATTTTACCAACTTTAAATACCTAATACTGTTATTAATCACGTTCTTATTTAGTTATTTAACCATAAGATATTATCAAAAATCAAAGTCATTCCCTAAAATAAAGTAACTTTATAAGTCAATATTTAAACCTAAATTTTATACCATGATGAAAATTAACCTTTGTTCCGAAACCGAATTGTATAATATTCATGGTGAAGGCGTAAGTACTTCATTCTCAACTTGTTTAGAACTTTTACAGGAATCAAACGACATTGAGGTTGTCGTCAATAATCACGGTAAAGGGGACATAATGCACTGTCACACGTATGGACCCTACTATTTTCTAAGAGGATTAAGATATAAAGGAAAAAGAATTCATACTTCGCACGTAATTCCCGATTCGGCAAAAGGAACATTTCCAGGTTGGAAATTTCTGATGCCATTTTTTCGATGGTATATGAAACGAGTTTATGCGTATTCGGATGTTTGCATCGCCATTAGTCCAATGGTTGAACAAGCCATCAAAGATTTAAAAGTTGATACAAAAATTGTCAGCATTTATAATCCAATCTTGCTTGAAACATGGAAAAGAACGCCTGAATTAAGAGCCAAAGGAAGAGCAATCTTAGGACTTAAAGAAGGTGATTTTTGCGTTTTGGGGGTTGGACAATTAGAAAACAGAAAAGGGTGTGCAGATTTTGTAGAAATTGGGAAGCAAGTTCCCGATGCTCAATTTCGTTGGATCGGAGGCAGGCCTTTTGGGATTTATACCGATGGATATTGGCACATAAATCATCAAATTGACGGTGCTTCAGACAATATCAAATTTGCGGGAATCTTTCCTTTGGAAGTAATGCCATGTTTATACGCCGCCGCCGATATGTTTATTTTTCCATCTTATCAAGAAAATTGCCCATTGGCGCCCATTGAAGCTGCTGCCTCTGGAATGCCCGTAATTTTCCGAAATTTGGCAGAATACAAACTGCTCTACAAAAATAATTACTTAAATGCTGATGATAATGAAGGATTTGTAAAATGGATTAATGTAATGATGAAAAATGAAATTACCTATAAACTGGGGGTCGATACTTCGTTAAAACTGATTTCCCAATTTGATAAAAATGAAATCCGTAAACAGCTGATTGAGCTCTATACAACCTTGAACAATAAATAATTTGAGTAACAAAACCCAAAGGATTTGAATCGTAAAATCTTATTTTTCATACTTGCCTATTTTTTTAACATCTATCCAAACTACCTATTTGGACGGATTTTAACGAGTGACACTCTTAAAATTACCCAAAAGTTTATTGAACAAAAGGACATTGGGGATTATTTCAAAGTAATTTTCAAGGGAAATCCTCTAAGTAAAAAGGATTCGGTCAAAAAAAATGTTTTAGGACCTTTTTATACCCCAATTGTATATCCTGGGTATTCTTTAGTGACCGGTGGGTTGATTGCAATGGCAAATAATATCTCATTTTATACCCATCCCGGTTCTGAGGCAAAAATCTCCACGATTCTAACCGATAATGTCTATACGCAATACAAACAATCTATCAATATTATTCGCTCAAATTTATGGCTCAATCACGAAAAATTGAACTTATTAGGGGATTGGCGTTATTATAAATTTCCGACAAATACTTTTGGTTTAGGGAGCAAAACATCATTTAATGATGCCAATGCGGTGGATTACTCTCAATTAAGGATTTTTGAAGTAGTGTTGAAACAAGTTTCTAACAATATACAAATGGGTCTTGGGTATAGTTTAGATTATCACTGGAATATTTCGGAAACCAACAATCCAATTAAAAGCAATACTGACCTTGATAAATACGGTTTTAGTAACAAGTCGGTATCGTCTGGAATCACTTTCAATTTTCAATTTGATAACCGTTTGAATAGCAATAATCCATCGAAAGGCTCGCTGATTAACCTACAATTCAAAGAAAATTTGAAAGCTTTGGGGAGTGATAGTAACTGGCAAGGAGCAACATTTGATTTACGTCATTATATCCCTTTGTCCGAAAAATCTGAAAATCGTTTGGCTTTTTGGAGTTACACAGTGCTTACCTTGGGAGGGAAACCTCCGTATTTTGATTTACCAAGCACGGGCTGGGATACTTTCAATAATACCGCCAGAGGATATGTTGAAGGGAGGTTTAGGGGTTTAAATTGGCTATACGTAGAATCTGAATACCGATTTGACCTTCTAAAAAATGGGTTCTTAGGGGGAGTATTTTTTACCAATGCCTCAACGCTTTCAGAATATTCATCCAATAAATTTGAAAAGATTAACTTTGGATACGGTACAGGTCTGAGAATCAAAGTCAATAAACTTTCCAACACTAATTTAACCATCGATTATGGTTTCGGACAGAATGGTTCAAAAGGTTTTGCATTCGGCTTGAATGAAATTTTTTAAAAATACGAAAAGGAGTGGTTCAAAAAAAGTGGGTAAATTATTTTTAGTACAAGTTAAGAGTTCAATTGAATGGATGTGAATATTCAGGATATAAATAGAAAAGCCGAGACCATAAATCTCGGCATTTGCTTTATTACACCAATATGAAAATCCTTTCGGACTTACTCTCTGCAAAAAGAAGAGAGTGACACCTCTGGGAAATACTTAAAAACTATATCTTAGCCCTAACTGCATCTGCCATCTCGACGCTAATTGGTCGATTGAATAAGTAGCAGTTGGCTTTGTGAATGTATAAGTTGGGTCAGTAGCAGTTCCTGAGTTGGCACGAGCCAATCCTAAGCCCACTGTTGAGTTGAAGGTATTTGGAGAGAAGTAAATTCTACCCCATTCTGAATTCAATAAATTTGTAAAGTTGAAAATATCTAAAGAAACTTGGATGGCATTATTCTTTTCTCCTACTTTGATATTATGAAGAATTCTTACGTCCATGGTAGTATTCCAAGGTGTTCTACCTCCATTACGCTCAGTAAAGTTTCCTTTACGTGTGCTTAAATAATCATCTCCATTTACAAAGTTGATAAAGTTTGTCGCTTGTTGAGCGGCAGTTTCAGTAACTGTACCTGCTGAGTTTTTCTTATCAACAAAATACTTTGTCGCTTCTGCTTCATCCTTGAAAACATACGCTAAACCTGCTGCTTGTGGTGTATTTGCAATCGTTGAATTTACAAATCCCCACGAGAAAGGCGCTCCCGATTGTGCAGAAATCACACCGGTGATGGTAGTTGTTTGGTTTTTGTTCCATTTAAGGGTTTGTCCAATTGAACCGATGATACGATTACGGATATCAAAGTTTGAGTAAGACAATTTAGGGTCATTTGGTGTCAATGACTGATTCAACTGCCAGTTAGATTCCATTGAATTTCGGATACCATTAGTTAAATCATAAGACTGTCCATAAGTATAAGCCATGTTAAAGTTCAAGCCAAAAGGATACGTTTTGCTGGCTTGTAAAGTAACACTATAACGATACCCTTGTGAAGTATTTGACAACTCATAAGCATTAGAGAATGCTGTATTTAATTTCTGACCCGTTGCTCCACCCGATAAATAAATTGGCATTTGTTTTTGCGTATCGTAGCTATAATATTTAACTGAATCTTTCAAGTTGACTTGTTGGAATTTCAAGTCGCTGATTGTTTTTGTATAAATACCTTCAACAGTGAATTTATACCCATTTTTTGTAGTATAATCAACCGCTAAACTATTTCTAAATACTTGTGGCATTTTGAAATTATTCGACATAACATCTACCTGAGTTTGGTTTCCTTGGCCATTATTGAAGGCAAAGGCTTTTGCTCCATCTTTCAATACATCACCTTTGTTAGTAGCTGTTGCACGGTTATTAATATCAAAAGCACCGTACCCAACACCGTCATTGTAGAAAGCATAACCTAACCAAGCAAAAGGAATTCTACCCGTAAAAATACCAGTACTACCACGAATTACCAATGATTTGTCTCCTTTAACATCGTAGTTAAACCCTAACCTTGGAGAAACCAATATTTGACCAAATAACTGATTATTTACCTGACTTAATGGCGTTCCTGCGGTGTAAGTTGTACCTGCATTGATGTCAATAGCGGTTGAGGTAGTTTTAGAACTTAATGCAGGAGAATCAGTACTGGCTACATCAAAACGAATACCTGGAGAAAGTTTGAAGTTATCACTCACTTGAATTTCATCCTGAGCATATACGCTATACAAACCAACCGTGAATTTTGCGTAAGGGTTATTGTAAAGATAATCTCTTGTATTATCTCCAAATGAGTAAGAACCACGAACACGGTTTACTTTTCCTGCTAAAAATTCATCTAAATTTCTGTAAGCAATACGGCCATTCCATGAGTTTACGAAGCCGTAGTTGATGTTATAAATTTCGTTGTGAGTACCTACTAAGAATGTATGCTTTCCTTTGAAGAATGTTACGTTATCAGTAATTTCAAACGTTTTTTGTTTCATATTGAAAACAGATGCTTCACGGTCGTTACCCAAGAAAATAGTTCCGCCATTGTATGAAATCTCAGTTTGTGGGAACGAAAGACTGTTGGCATTATTTCCAGTAATACTGCTACTAAGTGGGTCACGATAATCTTGAATATCAGAATAGCCTAATACTAAACTGTTTGAAACATTACCATTTCCGAAACGACTCTTTAATTCAGCAACCGTTGAGTTTTGATTATTCACTTGTTTGAAGTCCATACTTCCAAAACGGAAATTGGCTGCATCACGCTCTAAGTTCGATGCTTCTGAAGTAACGTAGTTGTTACGAATTGATAATTGATGTTTATCAGAAATATTCCAATCCAAACGATTAAAGAATTTATTACTACGGGAATAAATGTTGTAATTATTGGTCTCACCTGGGTTAAAGCCATAGTTAGTTACCAAATAATTCGTGATTTTGCTGGCTGTTGCAGCATCAATCAAAGAATTTGCATCCCCTGCTCCGTAGAAAATCGGCTCGTTTCTACGAGTAATTTCTTCGTTAGTAAAGAAGAACAATTTATCTTTAATCAATGGTAAACCGATTCTGAAACCTGTTTGAAAATCTGAATAATCACTTGGAATTTTTGCTCCATCACCCGCATTATTTGGACCCGTAATGGTTGCATTACGACCAAATCCGTAAACTGAACCGGTTACCGTATTTGTTCCTGTACGAGTCACGGCGTTAATTGAACCACCCGTAAAGTTTCCGATTTTAACATCGTAGGGAGCAATATAAACTTGTACATCTTGGATAGCATCCAAACTAACTGGGTTTGTACGGGTACTACTGCCTGGCATTCCTGATGTTCCACTTACACCACCCAATGAAGGGCTAAAACCAATGGCATCATTATTAATACTACCGTCGATAGTTACGTTATTATAGCGAAAGTTTGTGCCTGCAAATGAGTTAGTAGAACTTCCTTGCGGAGTCATACGGGTCATATCCGTTAAGCTACGTGATAAGGTTGGCAATACTTTCATAGTTTGCTCTCCAATGCTTGTCCCAGCCCCTAATTTTATGCCTCCTTTATCCGCTTTCACGACGATTTCAGCCAAATTAGTGGCATCTTCACTTACAATAAAGTTGAAACTTGAAGTTGAACCTAAATTCAGCATAATCTCTTCTCTAACTTGAGGTTTGAAACCCACCGAAGTAACTACAATTTTATAGGGCCCGCCTGGGTTCATATTAGCAATTGTATAATGACCATCGAAACTTGTTGCAACACCGTATCTTGAACCAGTTGGTATGTGCGTAGCGATTACGCTTGCTCCTGGAATTTCAGCGCCACTTTTGTCTTTAACTTGACCCGATACGGATGAGGTTGTGATTTGTGCAAATAATTGACCACTAAAAAAGAGGATACTAAAAAATGCTAACAATCGAAATGACTGTTGAATTGTAAATTGACGTTTCATAACGTTAGTTTAAAAAAATGAATTACTTACATATTTGAAAAAATATGCAACATGGATAAATACTGAAAATGAGAAGAATTCTAAATAAGAATTTTTAAGAAAATAATATAGAGGAGATTCCTTTGTGGGAAAGAATAAGATTGTAATTGGAAATTAAACTTGAACGGTGCCCTAACAAAAGTATTCGAGGAGATAAAATCGTTCGAATAAACAATAGAATTGTCTTCTTGCTCTTCTTGCTCTTCATCTAATTCCAATTCAACCGAATTGGTGATGTTTTTGATGAAGTCACAGGTCGCATTTTTCGGTGTGGTAGATGCCTGTATCTCGATCAATTCAAGTTGACTTTTATCTTTTCTAAAAGAGAAACTTGTTAATGACAAAATGACAACAACAAATAGAAATATGGCTTTTTTTAATTTCACAGTACAAAACTACGGCGAGTATATTACTGTATTGTTTCCGTAATGTTCACTTAATATTAAATTATTTATAAGATCTTACTTGAGTTACAGTGCTATTTTTAGCGAAATTTCACTTGAGCGTTTAAACAATTTTGAATCCGATGCTTTTGTTTTTCTTCTTCGCCACTATCTCACTAAGAGTCTATTGTTTATAAAATTGACTACTAAAACCATTTCGATAAGTGGTACTGTGCAATAAATCCAGCCTCATTCCCAAATTTGTAGAGAGTTGTGGACGAAGAAGTACGAGTAGGACAGAAGTTTGTTATTAAAGTTTTTGGATAGGTTGTAATGGGATTTCATCAAAAGTTGTGGTGTTTACGGAGAATGACAGAAAAATTTAGAAATTTATATTAAAATAGTGCAAATTTGCATTGTGAAAAATAAGTTTCTATCAATGAACCAGACCCGTTTACTTGGCTTCAGGAAAATCATAGCTTTGATTTCAACGCCTCAGTCCTTCATTTAATATTAAAATCTGACCTTGAATCGGTCTTTTTGCAGACGAGTGTTTCTATCAGAACGCTTTATGATTAACAATCTGACTGGAATGTTACACCCTATAAAAGAAAAAATGTAATTACTCCACACTTTTGAATCCTCTTTAAAACAAATATCCGTCATTATGGAGTTATTGTATTATATAATTCCCCGAAATAATTAAAAAATTTATCACACATGACTACTAAAGTATCATCCAAAATCGCATTTATAGCATTAATTATAGTTTCCTTCTTTACGGTTGGTTTCAATCTCGTTTCTTTTAAAGAGCCAAAAGTATCACTCGAAGGTTACCAAATTGAAGACGGTTTTGAGTTAAGTGTAATCGCCTCTGAATCTCTATTAAAAGCTCCTGTAAGTATGGATTTCGATAACAAGGGCAGAATGTGGGTGGTAGAAATGATTGGTTACATGCCCAATCTTGAAGGCATCGGAGAAGAGGAACAAAATGGGCATATTACAATTTTGGAAGACCTTGATAAAGATGGTATTATTGACCATTCTAAAGTTTTTTTAGATAAACTCGTGCTGCCACGTGCGTTAGCGCATGTTTACGGGGGTTTACTTTATTCTGATGGTCCAAAACTTTGGTTTGTAGAAATTAAAAACGATAAGCCTGGTAAAAAAACACTTGTTGACCCAATTTATGCTGAAGGCGGGAATGTTGAGCATACCTCAAATGGCTTGATGATGAACATTGATAACTGGATTTATAATGCCAATTATAACTTTAGATACCAGCTTAAAAATGGAAAATGGCTAAAAGAACCAACTTCATACCGTGGGCAATGGGGAATTACGAAAGATAATTTCGGACGACTTTATTATGACAACAACAGTGTTCAACTGCAAGCTGACTATGTTTTGCCAAACAAGGTTATTAGAAATAAATATTTTAAACCTTCGGCAGCTGAAGGCCAAAAATTAACTAATAATAGCGTTTTCCCAATTCATCAAACCTCCGTGAATCGAGGGTATCAAAAGGGTATTTTAGACGAAAGAGGATATTTAAAAGAAGTAACTGCTTCGTGCGGACCAATGATTTACAGAGGCGGTGCTTTTCCTGTGGCGTATAACCAAAATGCGTTTGTGTGTGTACCCGAAGCGAATCTTATCAAACGCAATACTTTAAGCTTTAACAATATTCAAACGGTTGCTAACCAAGCAATAGCAGAAAAAGAATTTATTGCCTCAACAGATGAAGGATTCCGTCCCGTTAATTTATTTAATGGACCCGATGGTGCCATGTATATTGTGGATATGCACCGAGGCATTATTCAGCACAAAGCCTATATTTCTCAATATTTGGCCGAGCAATTGGCAAACAAGAAATTAGATACTTTGCAAAATGCAGGACGGATCTTAAAAGTAGTGAATAAAACTACCAAACTTCACGCAATACCAGATTTGACGAAAGCAACAAACAAAGATTTATTGGCATTATTGAGTCACCCAAATGGTTGGTTGAGAGATAGAGTTCAACAAATATTAATTCAGAAAAAAGATAAAACCATCGTAAAAGATTTGATTGCTCTTACTCAAGTCAATAATGAATATTCAACAGCCATTCATGCACTTTATGTTTTAGATGGTCTAAATGCCCTGACTTTCGGTATTGTATCTGATGTTTTGACTAAATCTAAACAACCAGAAGTAATTTCTCATGCTTTAGGACTTTCTGAATATTTTGCAACCATTCAAAACACGGCAAAAATAAAAGCGATTTGCACGCAATTGCTGGTACAAAATAATGAAACTATCGACCTTTACTTGGCTTTTGCTTTAAACGCTTGGCTTAAAACGAATGATAATGGAATTCCACCAATTCTTGCCCAAATAGAAAAAAAATATGCCGAAAAACGAATTATTCAAGAAGCAATTGTGAGTAGTCTTGATGGAAAAGAACAGCAATATTTGAATACTCAAAATCCATCGGCTTTGCTCAAAAATAATTTGACGATAGCTATCAACAATCATCAGAAAAAAACGTTAAATCCAATTTTTGTTAAAGAGGTCAATGTAGTGGATAACCGAACCAAAGGTTTACAATTATTCCGTTCTATCTGTGCTGCTTGTCATGGTGCCGATGGAAAAGGTATTCAAGATTTAGCTCCGCCACTAAAGGATTCGGAATATATAAATGGCTCCATGAAAAGATTAGCTTCTATTCTTCTGCATGGATTAAGTGGTCCAATATCCGTTAATGGAAAGCAATATCAACTCAACAATGAAATGCCGGGATTAGCCAATAATAAAGATTTGAGCGATGAAGACATCGCCGATATTATTCGTTATACTCAAAATGCTTTTGCCATAGATGGTAAAAATATTTCTGCAAGTGATGTTAAAAAATTACGGGATAAAAAGCCTGCGGGCGGTGGGCTATTTAACGAAAAACAATTGCTCGAAACCGATTTTGAGAAGTAATTATCTATAATAAGTATTACGTATAAAATGATTCTTCGTCAATTTTGGTATAACCTTTCGAATGCATCGAAAAGTGTAGGGCAACTAATTTGTTCGCTAACTTGAAGCAGTAAAATTCCTTCAAAGATGAAAGCCACACGAGGTAGGAAATCTCGTGAAGAAAATACTGAATCTCAGACGGTAATCGTTTGTTTCAAAATTTATCTTTTAATGATTTTCCCATTGATTAATAACCGTTTCAGAGTCAATGGAAACTGATGTCTGCTTTTCTACAGATAAGTACTGTGCTTTTATAAGGCTTTTTGCAAAAGATTATCTTATAGACAAGGTAAAACATTCGACAATAATCCAGGTTGAATTCATTTAAAAATGCGAGTTATTTATAAAATTAGGAACTTTGTCAGATGAACTGGTAAACTTTCTTTAAAGACGTTCCCGATTTTCGCATAAATCGCCGCAAGAAGCATAATCTTTTAGACATTTTAGTAATATCATTGTGTGCTTGCGTATGCGGAGCGGACGATTTTGAAGATATTGCGCTTTATAGTATTCCAAAGGAGCCTTTTTTTCGGACATTTCTGGAATTCCCCAACGGTATATCTATGCATGATACTTTTAACAGAGTCCTAAAATTTTTAGCTAAAGAAGCCTTTTTAGACAGTCTTTATCGCTGGTCAAAAGAGATTTTGTCAACTCTTAATGAAGAATATACCCAAATCAATATTGACGGTAAAGTTCTTTGAGCAACGGCTAAATCTGGTCATAAAAAATCGGGACTTTGTCTATTAAGTGCTTGGGTTTCTGACCAAATACTAATCTTAGGACAGCAAAAAGTAGATTTAAAATCTAATGAAAAAACAGTCGTCCCTGATTTACTTAATAGTCTTGATTTAAAAGGTAGTATAGTATCAATCGATGCCATTGCTTGTGATGTTAAAAATGCTGATTTTATTTCAGAAAACAAGGGCATTATATCTTAGCGTTAAAGAATAATAACATAAATATCTGTCAGCAAGTTAGTCAACAATTTGCCCAAGTTAATATTCAACTACTTAAAGATGAACATATTGACTTTGGTAGTCGTAGAATTGAAACAAGGACTTGCTATGTTGAAAATAACCTAACCCATACGATGATTTAACCTCTTGGCAACATCTTAAAAGTACTATTATTGTAGAATCCAAAAGAGAAATCAAAGGTAAAGTCAGTTTTGAAACTCGTTCTTATCTCAGTGATTTAGCCCTCGAACCCAAAGCATTTAATCAATACATTCGTAATCATTGGAGGATAGAAAATAGTTCAGGCGGCGTTCCGCTGCATTGGCAGTTAGACGTTACTTTTCGAGAAGATTTGCAAAGAACTCAATGTGGAAATACCCCCGAAAATTTAGCCATTGTTCGTATATTATGTTTGTAACTTCTTAATAAAATAACCGATAAAGAAAGCATAAAAACCCCACATTTAAGCGACTCCCCAATTTTAATAACATATTGCATTTTTTAAATGAGTTCAACCTGCATTAGCTTTGAGATAAATACAAGGAAATATTTTCTGTAAAAGGGCATCAGAATATTGATACATTTCGTATTTTAGCTTAGCAATTTCGGCTTCTCTGATTTAATGCTATGAGCCTTGTTTTGTTTAGTCGCAACGAAATTGCTCAATTTTAGCTATTTCAAAATTTTAATATTTATCCACGCAAAGTATATTCATAAATGGACAACATGACAAACCATGAAAAATAAATATCTATTTTTTATTTTACTTTTGGTATTCCAAACAACATTTGGACAAGAGAAAAGTTACAACTTTATCAACCTCAATAGTAAACATGGTTTATCATCAAATTCGGTCAATACCATTTTGAAGGATAAATATGGCTTTATGTGGTTTGGTACTGATGACGGACTCAATAAATTTGATGGACAAAATTTTATTGTTTATCGGCATAATGATACAGATTCGGCCAGTATTGGCAGGGGGATTGTCATGGCCATACAAGAAGATAAAAATGGAAATTTATGGGTTGGGACGAATATCACCTTATCGCTATACAATAGAAGTTTAAATAATTTTATCAACTTTGATTTTAGTAAACTCGGTTGGATTAGAAGTTTAGAGGCAGACCATCTTGGCAATATTTGGGTTGCCACTTACACAGGATTATATTATTTTAATCCTAAAACAAGGAAAATAGTTGGTTACAGAGCTAATCCATTAAGGAATGACAAACTAAATTCAGAGGCTATTCTGAGTGTATTTGAGGACAGTAAAAATCGAGTGTGGGTTGGTACAAATGCTGGTTTTCATTTACTAAATACCCAAAATGGCAAGTTTACCCGTTTCTTGCATAATAAAAATAATCCATTGAGTATTTCTATTGGTATAGTGCGTACCATAGCGGAAGATAAAGAGGGAAATATTTGGGCCGGTACCGCAGAGGGACTCAATAAAATGGATGTTCAAAAACAAACATTTGAGTCTTTCAAAAGTGTAAAATCGGATGAGCAAACATTAAGTGATAATAGCATTTATAAAATTTCTTTTGATAAGGAGAATAAAATATGGGTTGGTACGGAAGATGGCTTAAATATCTTTGACCCAACTAATGGCAAAACGGTTAGGATAGATAAATCAACCTCAAATAATTATAGTGGAATAGGAAGTTTTGTGGGTCATTCCATCCGAGATATTTATTTGGATAATTGTGGTATCTATTGGATTGGCACTAAACAGAGAGGCGTAAATAAATTTGATACCAATCTGGCATTTTTCAACCATAAGAAACTAAATTATATGGACATAGAAGGATTCAGTGCTGGCTCTGTTTTTTCATTCGCCGAAAGCCCTACTGGGGATATTTTTATTGGTACTGATGATAAAGGACTTAATGTTTTCAATAAAAAAACAGGACTATTAAAACCCATTCCGCTGTTGGGAATGGAAGCTCAAAAAGGGATTATTCTGGCATTAGAACGCTCGGAGAATACACTTTGGATAGGTACTTATTTGTATGGTATTTTCGTGATGGATTTATCAGCAAAGGTAATCAAGAATATACCTATACCAAAAAGTAATACTGATATTACAAATATTCCTGTGAATTGTTTGCGGGCGGATAAACAAGGGAATATTTGGATTGGCACTAACGGTAAAGGACTTTATAAATACCACATCAAAACGGGCGAATTGATTCATTTTAGCCAAATTTTTCAGCAAAAAGAAGTCAAGAACATTTTATTTACTGGCTACATTACGGCTATTGAAGAAGACCTCCAAGGAAATCTATGGATTGGTACAAATGGTGGTGGCTTGATTATGTACAATCCAAGGCAGAACAAACAAATCGTATTTAATCATGATAATAGTAATCTGCCATTAGATATGATATTAGCAATTCATTGTGATAAATCGGGGCAAATTTGGGTGGGCGTTTTGGGGGGAGGATTATGTCTGTATGATACTAAAATCCAAAAATTTCATCAATATAGTGTAAAAAATCTCTTATCTAATGATGTTATTTATAAAATATTAGAAGATGATTTGGGTAAATTGTGGGTGAGTACCAACAAAGGAATTAGTGTTTTTGACCCTCAGAAAAAGGTATTCAAGAATTATACGTATCATAATGGTATCCAACAGAGTAATTTTAATATCGGTGCGGGGCTAAAAACCAGTTCTGGAGAAATGTATTTTGGGGGAAATGAAGGATTTAATTATTTTAATCCTTCATTTCTCAATCAGAATAAAAATATACCCTTGCTTGTATTTACAGATTTAAAAATTGGTCATAAAAGCATAAATCCAGTCGAAAATACGGAGATTACCGAACCAATATCGGTTTTAAAAAAGATAAATCTCAGTTACAAGCAGAATTTTTCCTTAGATTTTGTCGCCTTAAATTACACCGCACCACAGGAAAATCAATATACGTATATGCTTGAGGGTTTTGATAAAGAGTGGAATCAAGCAGGTGCTTTAACTACCGCTGTTTATACCAATTTAGACCCAGGTGAATACAAATTTAGACTGAAAGCTAAAAGCGAAGATAGTTCATGGCATACGCCCGAAAAAGTAATTGAAATTATTGTGCATCCTCCGTTTTGGCGTACTTATTACGCTTATGCTGCTTATTTCTTGATTTTAGGGCTTACTTTTTTGACACTTCGCAGAAGAGCAATTCAGAAATTGAGAAATGAATTTGCTTTGGCACAGGAACGTCTTGAAGTAAAACACTTTATCGAAAAAGAACGCACGGAAGCCGAGCGAAAAATGGAAATGGAACAATTAAAAATCAAGTTTTTAACCAATCTGAGTCATGAATTAAAAACACCACTTACCCTTATTTTGAATCCGATTGAAAGCCTATTATTCAAGGAAAAAAGTTCTGACAAAGTTGATACCTTGAATTTGATAAATAGAAATGCCAAAAGGTTATTAAATATTGTAAATCAACTGTTGGATTTTCGTAAGATAGAAGAAAATGAATTGAAGTTACGTACCTCAGAAGGAGATTTAGTGGCGGTTGCCAAAGAGATATTTGATTCTTTCAAGTACATTTCAGACCGAAAGCATATTCACCTCGATTTTTATAGTTCTTTGATTGAATTTTATACCGTTTTTGATAAGGATAAAGTTGAACGAATTTTGCTTAATCTGTTATCCAATGCCATCAAGTTTACGAATGAAAACGGAAAGGTATATTTTCATATTCAACCAGATGCTGAATATGGCATTAAGTTGATTGTCGGTGATACGGGTATCGGTTTGCCAGCTGAAAAATTAGAAAAAATATTTGACAGGTTTTATCAGGTTAATAATCAAGATAATATTCTTAATCAAGGTAGTGGAATTGGACTGTCAATTACCCAAGAGTTTGTCAAACTTCATGGAGGAACCATCAATGTGGATAGTATTGAAGGTAGAGGTAGTATTTTTAGTGTTGTGATACCATTGCTCGAAATAAAACAAATGGAAAGTAATGAGCTTTTGATGCCAATGGAAGAAGAAATAAATCATCCTGTGAATTCTGAGCAAGCATTTATCGAATCTTCTAAAATCGAAAAGCCTATCATATTATTGGTGGATGATAGTGAAGACATTAGAATTTATCTTAGAGAAAGTTTAAAAGACCAATATCGAATAGTAGAAGCATCAGACGGTATGAAAGGCTGGCAAAAAGCACTTTCTGCTCATCCAGAAATCATTGTGAGTGATATTAGTATGCCAAATATGGACGGAATTACCTTGGTAAAAAAATTAAAAAATGATAATAGAACCAAGCATATTCCCGTAATATTATTAACTGTTTTGGCGGAAGAAATAGACCAATTAAAAGGTTTACAGATAGGAGCAAACGATTACCTTACTAAGCCGTTCAATTTTCAGTTGTTAAATCTAAAAATTAGTAATTTATTAGCACTCAATAATGTTTTTAAAGATACTTATACCAAACAAATAAGTATCGAAATTCCAGAAGTTGGATTCATGTCTGAGGATAAAAAGTATTTAATAAAAATTTCTCAATTTATCGAAGATCATATCAGCAATCCCGATTTATCCGTAACGGAACTTAGCAAAAAGATGAATACGAGCCGTGGAACCATGTATAGCAAAATTCTGAGTCTCACGGGCGAAACACCCGTAGAATTTATCCGTTCAATTAAACTCAAAAAGGCGGTAATGCTCTTAGAAAATAGTGATATGAAAATCTCTCATATTGCTTATGAAGTAGGTTTCTCCAACCCTAATTATTTCACAAGAGCTTTCAAAGCAAAATATAATATCTCACCTTCTGAATACATACTTTTGAAAAGAGACCCCAGGAAAAGTATCCATCATTCAGCAGAATTAATGTGAGATTTATGCGTAAATTAATGCCTTGGTAATCCAAAATTACTAAGGCATTTTAATTTTGGAATTATACGAAATTCAATCGTCAAAGACGGAAGTCGTCTTTTTGAAGGACGACTTCCGTAGCCTTCCGTCTAAATTATAGAAGAACCCAAAATGTTAATGCTAATTTTCTTCTACCATTAATCAACCTTCTTATCTTTCATTATTCTCATCCTTATTTCTCCTCGAGGTTTCGCCAACCATTCTTTATCACTTAAAAAAGAAAAAATTTAATAAAAACTATTTTTTTAATTTTCAATCTCAATAACTCTTCACTTATTGGATTGATTCATCTCTTTCGCTCAAAATGTTCTATTTGGGCAATATTAATTGTGTCAAATTGACATTTTTCCATCTCATTGAACATTTGTGAATCATATTTGATATTTTGTGCCGTACATTTTTTTATACATCTACTTACTTTACACCATCAAAAAAGCCTTCTGTCTAAGGAGGATTAAATTTTTTATTAAAACAATCATATTTAACATTCTTATGAAAAAAATCGACTATCTTATTTTTCAGCGGAAGAATATTCCATATTTCTTGGTTTGGGTTATTCTATTTTTATCTATTTCCAGCTTTTCCGCCGAAGCTCAGACCCTGAAAGGGCGTGTTACTACCGACACTGGAAAAGAGTTGCCAGGGGCTTCAATTTTAATTAAAGGAACAACCACTGGTACGGTTGCTAACAGTAATGGAGAGTATAACTTCAACAATTTACCTAAAAATGCAACGATTGTCGTTACAAGTATTGGGTATGTAAAACAAGAATTTTACGTAGGTTCAAAAACCGTAATTGACGTTGTTTTAGAAGTTGATATTAGAGAGTTAGGCGAGGTTATCGTGGTGGGCTATGGTACTCAAAAGAAAAGAGACATAACTGGTTCGGTTATATCAGTTTCGGAGGCAACTTTAAAAGAAGTACCAGCTCCTAATCTCTTGAATTCTTTAAAAGGAAGAGCTGCAGGTGTGTCAATTGTGAGTAATGGTTCTACCCCTGGTAGCCAAGCGTCCATTCGTATTCGTGGTAATCGCTCCCTGACAACGGGTAGTGGCGATGGGCTTGATGGTCCTTTGGTGGTGGTTGATGGCATTCCTTTTGGTGGATTAAATGACATAAACCCCGACGACATTGCCAATCTTGAAATTCTTAAAGATGCCTCAGCAACGGCTATTTATGGTTCTCGTGGTGCAGGTGGCGTTATTTTAGTAACTACCAAAAGAGGTAAAATTAGTAAACCTGTATTTAGTTATGATGGCTATCACGGAGTAACGAGCATGATGGGTAAATACAACGTGATGAATGGGGAACAATATGCCAAGTTCAAAGACTTATCGGCGGCATATAATACACAAGGTGCGGGTACAACGGCTTATCCATTAACGGAGGAAGAAAAAGCCAATTTAGCCGCTGGGGTTTCTACCGATTGGCAAAGTTTAATGTACGGTAAAGGATTTAACACCAGTCATCAACTTGGTTTGCAGGGCGGTGTAGAAAATACGCAATACGGCATGGGACTTGGCTATTTTAATGAAACTGGTATTTTACCAAACCAAAATTTTGACCGTATGACGCTCCGTGCCACAATAGACCAAAAGATCGGGAAATATCTGAAAATTGGTTTAAATACCATCAATACGATGACCCATAGAAATGACCCTGCGGGAGGGGGAATTCCAACAGAATTGGTACGTTTATCGCCCTTGGTTTTGCCTTATAACGCTGATGGAAGTGTCAATTTAAACCCTAAAAAAGGTACGATTGAATCTCAAGCAGTAACTCCTTTGACGCTTATTACTCGTGGAAGTGATATTCTTTCAAATGAGCGTTCGTTGAGAACCTTCAATAGTTTATATGCAGAAGTAAACATTATAGATGGTCTTAAATACCGCTTCAATGCTGGTCTTAACTTTAGTCAAATACATTTTAATGGCTATGCCCCACCAAATACTTTTGTAAATACGGGCGTTGACCAAAGTGTATCAAGTGCAGATATTAGAAATACTGAGTATTGGGATGTGAATTTCCAGCATTTATTATATTATGATAAAGTATTTGCTAACAAACATAAAATAGGTTTGACTGCACTTTATGAAGTTACTAAAAACCATAGTTTAGGTTCAAATTTTAACGTAAAAGGGGTTCCTGCGGATTATATCAAAACCGCTAATTTTTCTTTGGCCTCGGGAGCGATAACGGCTAATGCCACCAGTGGAAACTTTTTCTCGGAAACAGGTTTACTTTCGTATATGGCACGTTTGAATTATACTTTCAATGATAAATACACGATGACTGCTACTTTTCGTAGAGATGGTTCTTCAACTTTATCGCCTGGTAATCAATATTTTAACTATCCCGCTATCGGTTTCAGTTGGAATATTATTGATGAGCCATTCATGAAAAATATTCCCGTATTTTCTAATTTAAAATTAAGAGGTGGTTGGGGTATATCGGGTAACCGTAACGTCGATGCCTATGCCACATTGGGAGCACTTTCTGCGGGTTATTACAACTTTGGTACTACGACTGCTGGTCAATCACTTGCCTATACCGTTACAAGTCTACCTTCCAGTAATTTAGGATGGCAATCAACGGCTCAGAGTAATGTTGGATTGGAAATTGGATTATTAAATAGTCGCATTACGGGTTCATTTGACGTTTATCAGCAAAATACAAAGGATATTCTGCTTTCAGTAAACCTACCTCAAAGTAATGGAGCGGGTTCTACTTTGAAAAATTTAGGAGCAACAAAAGGTTCAGGATTTGAATCATCTTTAACGTTTGATATTTTCAGAAATAAAGCTGGATTTAATTGGAGTACCGATGTTACCTATTTCTTCAATCGTGAGGAAATTACGCAACTTACCACGCCTAATGAATTAGACAATAAAGGTAATTTTTGGTTTGTTGGACAACCGCTTACGGTTATTTACGATTACAATAAAATTGGAATATGGCAACAATCTGATAAAGATAACGGTACGTTAGCGAAACAAACTTCACCCGTTCAAGTACCTGGAGAAATCAGAGTGGAAGATGTAGATGGGAACGGTAAAATTGATGCGGCTGACCGTAAAGTGATTGGAAACTTCCAACCAAAGTGGGAAGGTGGTTTTACGAGTAGAATGTCTTTCAAAGGCATTGATTTATCTATCGTTACTTACGCTCGTATGGGTATGAAAGTATTGGTTCCTTATTTAGCTGGAACATCGGGTGGTGGCTCAGGATTTGGATTTCTTAACCAAGGCCGCTCAAATCAGTTAGTGATGGATTATTGGACAACTGAAAACCCAACGAATGCTTTTCCAAGACCAAATGCTGGTGGTGGCATAAGAGACTTTACCTCAACGACGCAATACCAAGATGGTTCGTTTATAAAAGTGCGTAGTATCAACTTGGGATATACTGTACCCACGAAAATGCTTGCCAGAATGGGCATTTCGTCCGCTCGTATATACGTGAACGCTACCAATCCATTTATTCTTTATTCGCCATTAGTGAGCGATAATCTTGCCGTTGACCCCGAAGGAAATGGATATGGAAATACAATCCAAGGTGGAAATTTCAACCGTCAAATTAGTGTAAACCTAAATAATCCGCCTGTTCGTCAGTTTACTTTAGGTGTAAATCTCAAATTTTAATTACAGACAAAAAGATGAAAAAAATAAATATTTCAATACTTGCCTTAACTTTAATTTTAAGTGTAGGATGTGAAAAAATACTTGAAGAACAACCTCAATCTCAAATCGTACCCTCTTATTTCAATAGTCCAGCGGGCGTACTTGGGGGAATTGCAGGGGTATATAACGAAATTCGTAACCAATGGGGCACGGAAGGTTTTTCTTCCGAGATGCAGGCAGGAACGGATGAATTCGTTCAAGGTGCCAGTAGTGGTGGTGGACCGGTTCATACTTTTAACGGATTGAATGCTACAAACTTTGGTTCGGCGTGGGGTACGTCTTTTACCTGTATTAACACAGTGAATGGCGTACTAAAATATGGTCAAAGCATTGATTTACCCGAAGCAACAAAAAAACAATATTTGGCACAGGCTAAGTTTTTGAGAGCATTTTGGTATTTTTATTTGGTTCAAACTTGGGGAGATGTGCCTTTACATACTGAATTTATAACGGTTCCTTCACAAGCCGCAAAAAGAGATCCGGCAATCGAAGTTTATAAATTAATTATTCAGGATTTAACCGAAGCGGCGGCGGCATTACCAGATAAACCTACGGCGCCCTTCTTGGGTAAAGCTGCCACCAAACCTGTGGCACAGTTATTCTTGGCAAAGGCTTACCTTACCCGTGGTTGGTTGACAAATTCACAAACTGATTTTGCAGAAGCGGCAAGAATTTCGAGCGACATAATTGCTAATAAAACAACTTACGGATTGGATTTATGGCAAGATTTCGGGGATGCTTTTGTACCTGCCAATGATTATGGTAAAGAAACGATGTTCGTCAGTGACCATTCAAATGATGCTAAATTTGGCTACTATGTGGTTGGTGGTGGTGCCAGTGGTGGTGCTGGTCAGAATCTTACGCCTTGGTTCGCTAACTGGAACTATCCCAATAACAGTGGCGTAAACTCAAATGTAAATGCAGGTGGCGTTATGGTGAATTCTGGAACTTCGTTGATGGTTCGTGATTCATATTATGGTCGTCCGTACCAACGTATTCGCCCAAATAGTGACAAGCAAACTACTGGAACGGTAACAGGTAAGAACTATTTTCTGGACCAAGCTTTTGTTAGAAGAGATATTGATTCAAGATTTGCTAATACATTTTACACGGTCTATCTTGCTAACAAAGAAACCACCAACACCGCCACAACTGCCAACAACAAAAGAGGCATTAGTTATACCACCCAAATTGGTATTGATACAGCGGTTTGGCTTCCAGACTTTGAAGTGGCTGGAGCTCCACAATTCATTGGCACAAGACCATTTAAAGGAATCGTTGTGCCACCAAGCCTTTGGAAATCAGATGTTTATCCTGCTATCAAGAAACAAATGGATCCAAGTCGTGGAACTAATTTCAACGATCCATCAACTCGTCCTGTCGTACTCACTCGTTTTGCGGAAATTTATCTCATAGGTGCAGAAGCTTATTTACAAGCAGGAAATAAAAACAAAGCCGCTGAACTTTTGAACGTGTTACGTCAGAGAGCCGCTTATCGTAAGACCAATACAACCGCTCAAAATACCGCAGCCGTTACGGCAATGTTGATAAAAGCAGATGATGTAACGGTTGATTTTATCTTAGATGAAAGAAGCCGTGAACTCTTTGGAGAATGGATGAGAAACCAAGATTTGGTACGAACAAAATCTTTAGTAAGACGAGTACAACTTTGGAATAAAGAAGCAAGTCCGTATGTGAAAGATTTTCACGCTTTGAGACCAATACCACAATCTGAAATAGACCGCACGGTCGAAGGGCCAGCATTTACACAAAATCCTGGTTATTGATATTTTTTCTGTGAACTGCTAACATATTTGCAAAAAAAGCTAATTGTTAGCAGTTCAGATAAAATGTAGTCCTAAAAATTATCCAGTCTTCCAACTTTATTTAATTCCTATATTTTTTCAATTAGTAGCTACAATTCATGCAAGTGTAGCTATTTACAGATCATTTGTCTCAATTAAAAAAATATAACTTTACTTTTAAAATATTATATAAAACGTATAATTATATTTGTGTATATTTGACACATATAAAATAATAGTTTTACCTAATCAAAATAAATAATGGAAAATAATCAAGCAAATTGAAAATTGATAAATTTCACAAATAACCACCAATAAAACAATCTTAAAAATCTTAGTTTTTTATGTCTCAAAACTAAATTTCAAATAAATTTAACTTTAAACGCTATGAAAAAACTTTTAATATTTTTCTTATTGATAACGGCTTTATTTACAAAAGCTCAACAAAAAACGCCCTTAAAACTTTGGTACAAGCAACCCTCTGGTAAAATTTGGGAAAATGCCTTGCCAATAGGTAATGGGCGTCTGGGGGCAATGGTTTACGGCAACGGTGAAAATGAAATCATTCAGCTCAATGAACATACGGTTTGGAGTGGCAGTCCAAATAGAAACGATAATCCCGATGCGTTGGCTGCTTTGCCCGAAATAAGGAAAATGATTTTTGAGGGAAATCATAAAGAAGCTGAAAACTTGGCAAATAAGGCTATTATTTCCAAAAAATCGCAAGGACAAATGTTTCAGCCCGTTGGATATTTAAACCTGAATTTTCAGGGACATGAAAAATACCTTAATTATTACCGTGAATTGGATATTGAAAAAGCCATTTCAAAAACTACCTACACGGTAGACGATGTTACATTTACTCGTGAAGCTTTCGCTTCCTTTGCGGATAGAGTAATTGTGATGAAAATATCTGCTAATAAATCGGGCAAACTTTCCTTTATCGCCAATTATACTTCTCCACACAAGAAAAAATCTTTTACCATCAATCAAAACGATTTACAGATTAATGGCACCACCAGTGACCAAGATGGCATCAAAGGACTGGTAGAATTTATGGGCATTACCCGAATTAAATTGGAAGGTGGAATACTTTTGAAAACCGATACATCTTTAATGGTAAAAGAAGCTAATGCTGCTACGATTTTCATTTCGATTGCTTCAAACTTTAATAATTACAACGACCTAAGCGGCGAAGAAGAAAGACGTGCAGTTACGTATTTGAATAATGCTTACGGCAAAACGTATGAGCATTTAAAAGCTACGCACATCGCAGCTTACCAAAAATATTTCAATCGGGTAAAAATTGATTTGGGCAGTTCCGCCGCTGCCAATTTACCAACTGATGAACGTTTGAATAATTTCAGAAATACCAATGACCCCCAAATGGTGGCTCTTTATTACCAGTTTGGACGTTATTTATTAATTTCATCTTCACAACCTGGCGGACAAGCGGCTAATCTTCAAGGCATTTGGAATAATAAACTTAGCCCTCCGTGGGACAGCAAATACACCATCAATATCAATGCTGAGATGAATTATTGGCCTGCCGAAAAAACCAATCTTTCTGAATTGCACGAGCCATTCTTGAAAATGGTACAGGAACTTTCGGTAACTGGTCAAAAAACTGCTAAAGATATGTACGGAGCCAGAGGTTGGATGGCGCATCATAATACAGATATTTGGCGAGCAACAGGTGCGATTGATGGAGCTTTTTGGGGAATGTGGACGGCGGGAGGCGGTTGGGTAAGTCAACATCTTTGGGAGCATTACCTTTACACAGGCGACAAAGCATTTTTAACTTCGGTATATCCAGCTTTGAAGGGTGCGGCCATGTTTTATGTTGACTTTTTGGTTGAACATCCCAAATATAAATGGATGGTTGTAAACCCTGGAAATTCACCAGAAAATGCACCCGCTGCCCACGATGGCTCATCACTTGATGCGGGCGTAACGATGGACAATCAAATTGTTTTTGATGTTTTTAATACCGCCATTCGAGCGGCTGAAATGCTTAAAAAAGATGCTTCTTTTGTGGATACTTTAAAACAAATGCGGGCAAAATTACCTCCCATGCACATTGGTAAACACAACCAACTGCAAGAATGGCTCGATGATATTGACGACCCCAAAGATAATCACCGTCATATTTCACATTTGTACGGTTTATTTCCTTCCAATCAAATATCGGCCTATCGCACCCCTGAGCTTTTTGAGGCTTCTAAAAATACATTAATTCAACGTGGGGATGTTTCAACAGGTTGGAGTATGGGTTGGAAAGTGAATTGGTGGGCAAAATTACAAGACGGAAATCACGCTTATAAATTAATCCAAAATCAACTCACTCCAATCGGAAATGAGCGTGGAGCGGGTGGAACTTATAACAATCTTTTTGATGCGCACCCACCTTTTCAGATTGATGGCAATTTTGGGTGTACTTCCGGGATTACTGAAATGCTTATGCAAAGTTCTGATGGAGCTATACAAATACTACCTGCATTGCCTGATGTGTGGACTTCAGGAAGCATCGGTGGTTTGAAAGCAAGGGGAGGTTTTGAAATTGTAGAAATCAAATGGCAAGATTCAAAACTGGTAAAATTAATCGTAAAGTCGAACTTAGGCGGCAATTTAAGACTACGACTGCCCAACCAAATGAAAAGCAATAATGGACAAGCCTTAAATGTTGCAAAAGGAGAAAACCCAAACCCTTTTTACTTTGTAAATGAAACAGCGAAACCAATTATATCGGAATCTGCTTCATTAAGCTCCTTGAATTTAAAACCTACTTTTTTGATAGATATACCTACTCAAATAGGCAAAATTTATAGCCTCATAAATAATTAACTAATTGAAAATAAACTATTTATAAAAATATAAAGTCTCAAATCGTGAAGAAAACAAACGCAAAACACAAAATATATATCATCTTCTTATCTACTTGTTTATTAATTGCCAATAAGTCTTTCTCACAAAACCCCAAGTTTCATATTTACCTCTGTTTTGGACAGTCGAACATGGAAGGCAATGCCAAATTTGAACCACAGGACACGACTGTAAATAGTCGTTTTCGAGTATTAGAAGCCCT